>DASTVU010000123.1:0-6825 GCA_035758935.1 Pyrinomonadaceae bacterium
AAGAACAACGACAAGTCAGTCGAGTTCAATAGTAGTTTGCTGAATCATGCGATCAGGCGTGTTGCTTTGATGGCTGACGAAAGATCGCATGCGATTCGATTCCATCTCGAGCCGAATCAGCTAGTGATTAGTTCTCAAAACGCAGAAGAAGGCGAAGCCAACGAAACCATCCAAACTGACTACGCCGGCGAAGAAACCGATATCGGGTTTAATGCTCAGTATCTGCAAGAGTTTCTGAACGTAATCGGCGACGCAAAGATTGCATTTGAGTTCAAAGACGGAAATTCACAGGCCCAACTAAAGCCTGCGGAAAACGGCGACTATGAATACAAGTATGTCGTGATGCCGATGCGTATCTGAAATTCTCCACAAACTGTTTCACAGGATTACAGGATTTTCAGGATTAGATTCCTGAAAGTCCTGTAATTTTTTATTGACACGGTCCAATCGTTAACAGATACTTCGCCCCTCGAAAATCTTTACTATCTAATTTTGATTTACGGAGGACCTAATGGCAGATCCGAAAACTAGAGCGGTTCAGCTCAACACGGAAGGACTTTTCAGGCTCCTTGGAGGCAGTTCCGCTGAACGCCAGCGATTCTGGGAGATCTTTAAAGGGATCACAACGCCGGTAGAATTGAGACTCCTCAATTCGCAACTCGACCAGTTGGCAGCTTCAGTTAAGGCTATCGAAGCGCAAACCAAGGCTTTGAAGGCAACGGCGCAATCGATCGCGAAGCGAGGCTAGCGAATAGATGGGCCAACCTGCAGGTAGATCTTTCAACTATGTCGCATCTCGCCAGGGGCCCTAACATACACGTTGTTGGTTTGGGCCCTGAAGATGCGCTCTCACTGGTTTTAAGAAAAGCTTTTGACGAAGTTCTTTTCTTCCCCGACAAAACCTTACCTACCACCAAATCTCATCTTGCGGTCGGGTTTTATGCCGGTAGCGATGAAGGCTTGCAGTCGTTTCTAAAGTGGGCGCGCGACGTTGAAGTCCCAACGTTGAACGTCGAAGTCCGAAACGACGCCGGCGTCATCGGCCCGATCACGCTTCCTGGCAGGCCGGGGTGTGGGTGGTGCGCGTTTGAACGATTAACCGCTGCCTTAGCAACACACGAGGCCACACAGTCAACGACCACCCCATCGGACGAAATATCGAGAAGAATCGGGCCACTCCTCGTCCGTGAGATGCGAGCGATTATTAGTGATCCTCAACAATCACAACTGTTGGACCATGCGCTCTTCGTTGATCCGGAAACTCTCGACGAATCACTTCACAAGATTATTCCTCTCGCTCGTTGTGCAGTATGCGGCGGAGCCGCAGCCTTTCCACCGATAGAGCAAGAACAGTTACGTCTGTCAGCGGAAGATTCTCCTGAAGCGGTGCTGGGAGCACTTGCAGGTTGGGTCGATTCTCGAACAGGCGTCATTAGCGATCTGTTTATCGAACCTCCGGAGACCGACCTGCCGATCATCGCGACTGCGGCGCCGCCACACGTAATTGAAAAAGACGGTTCGTTGCGACGTTTGCCTCTTGGCTGGGGTAAAGGTCTAACGATTTCAGGAGCAGTGCTCTCCGCAGTTGGTGAAGCTATCGAGAGGTATTCGGCTTCAATTCTTGATGGGGAGAGGATCGTTTGGAAACGCCCTCAGGAATTCGATGGTGAGTTTCTGGATCCACGACTGTGTGGCCTATACGGCGACGAGCAATATGAGCGCAAAGGGTTTCCTTATGTTCGGTTTGATACTGACGTCGTGCATCCGTGGGTGCAAGGCAGTTGGCTGTCGAACGGTCAACCCGTTTGGATACCGGCCGTATTTGTCTTCTTGACGGTTGAACTGCGACAGGAGCAATCGATCTGCCAGGGAACTTCAAACGGCCTGGCCGCTTCAACTGACAAAGATGATGCGTCTCTAAGAGCAATCCTGGAACTAGTTGAACGCGACGCCTTCATGGCGGCATGGCTCACGGGACGTTCCGCACAACGAATCGAACTTGACGACACTTTAGATCCACCATTGCACGAGGTGCTCGAAGGTCTCGAAGGTCTGGGAGCAAACGTTGAGATCTACACACTGCCGACAAGTGCGATCGGTACTACTGTTCTCTGCCTGGCATTCGGTGATGGCGAGAATTATCCGGGAGTTACTTTCGGACTGGGTTGTGACCTTGAACCGCGAACGGCCTTGAAACAAGCAGTGCTCGAGTTAGGTCAAACTGGTCCATACCTGCGACGCATGATGCAATCAAAGCTTTTGACGACACCGTCAGATCCGACTGCGGTGCGAGAGATGCTCGATCATGCGGCCTACTACTTTCCACGAGAACGTGCGTCTGCATTCGATCGATTAAGGAGTAACAAATCGTCAGTATCTTTGGGCGATCTAGGAGTGAATCGCTCACTACAAGATTGTGCTTCCGCCTTGAACGAAGCAGGAATGCGTGTGGCTTTAATCGACGTCACCTCTGCAGATGTCGCAACAGGACCATTTCGCGTGATGCGGGCGGTGAGTCCGGATCTGCAACCGATATGGTACGGCTATGGTTTAGAACGCACTCCTGTAGAGCGCGTCCGCAAAATGAGAGTTGCCTCTGACGTTCCTCCCATCAACCCGATCTGGTGAAAATACCTGTGTTAGTATCGCTTGATGCTGCTCGCTGCAATTGAAGCGACTAACTTTCGAAATCTGAGTGGGAGTATCGAATGGGGCCCGCGGCTGAATATCATTTACGGAAACAACGGCCAGGGTAAGACAAATTGGCTGGAGGCGATCTATCTCTTAGCCCGGACCAAGTCGTTTCGCACGCAGCGTCTTCAGGAAGCAATCAGATTTGGCGAAGAGCTCGCGGTGGTCAGAGGCAAAGTTACCACCGGCTCGGATCTTGAACGCGATTTACAAGTCAGTCTTCACGACAACTCAAAAACGATTTTCGTCAACTCAAAACGAGAAACACTCGCAAGATATCTAATCCAACTACAAGTCTTCTCATTCACTGCCGCAGACCTTGACGTCGTCCGCGGTATGCCTGAAGCACGCCGGCGCTTTCTCGATCGCGGCATTTCATCTCTAAGACCCGCATACCTGAGAACGATCTCTGACTACAACAAAGTCATCAAACAAAAGAATCGCGTCCTCCAACTCGCCAATGAGAACGAACTAGGTCCAAACAGAGTGGAAGATCTGCTGGCGCCATGGAACGATCAGCTGGCCCGTCTAGGCGTGTTGATTCACAAAGCACGCGAAGAATATGTGGCCGGTTTGAACGCCACACTCGAAAGACAATTGTTTGAACGTCGGGAAGTTACCACGCGCTATGTTTCGTCACTGGAGAATAAGGGCGACCTAAGTGATTACGAGTCGTTGCTGCGCTCGAGAATCGCGTTACGCATGGCCGCGGAAGTGGCTGCCGGTCACTCGCTTGTAGGTCCGCACAGAGACGATTTGGAGATTCATCTGGACGGCCGGGAAATCCGCATTTACGGAAGCTCCGGACAGCAACGTAGCGCATTGTTATTATTAGACTTAGCGGCGATTTCGTTGTATAATTCAGGCTCGAATGACCATCCGGTTTTCCTCATTGACGATGTCGATGCGGAGCTGGATGAGCGAAGGATAAGTCACCTTCTTGAATACCTTGAAAATCGCACACAAACCTTCATTACAACCTCAAAACGGAGCCACGTTGAAAAATTCTTTTCCAGGGCCCGTGTGTTCGAAATCGAGGACGGGATGGTGCGCAGCGGTAACGTCGAACCTTCACTCGCAATGGGCGATCGAAGTGTTTGATAAGTGTATAGGAGAAGCGATTGGTAACAGCAGAAACTAAAGCAACACAGAAGAAGACTATGGCTTACGATTCATCATCGATCACAGTTTTGGAGGGACGCGACGCGGTACGAAAACGTCCGGCCATGTACATCGGATCGACTGGAGAGATCGGCCTCCATCATATCGTTTACGAAGTTGTTGATAATTCTATTGACGAAGCGTTGGCAGGTTATTGCGATACGGTCGAAGTGGCGATTCATCTGGATAATTCGATCACAGTCATCGATAACGGGCGTGGGATCCCGGTCGACGAAATCAAAAAGGAAAAACGATCGGCGGCGGAAGTGGTGATGACCAAGCTTCACGCCGGCGGCAAGTTTGACTCAAACGCCTACAAGGTTTCAGGTGGTCTACACGGCGTCGGTGTTTCGTGCGTGAACTTCCTTTCCGAGAAGCTACATCTCGAGATCTGGCGTGACGGAAAAACCTACGAGCAGGAATACGCACGTGGGATACCCGTTGCCCCACTGAACCAAACCGGCAAGACGCGCAAGCGCGGAACGAAGATTACCTTCAAGCCGGACGGACAAATCTTCACTGAGACGTCGTTCAGTTTCGACAAGCTTTCCGAGCGTCTTCGAGAAAAAGCATTTCTCAACAAAGGCATTCGCATCACGATCAAAGATGAGCGTGAAGAACCGGAGCGTTCGCACGAGTTTTACTACAAGGGCGGTATTGCAGAGTTCGTCAAGCACCTGAACAAGAACAAATCTACATTGCACGACAAGCCGATCTATTTCGAGCGGGAAGGCGACAATCTCTCGCTCGAAGTCGCGATCCAGTACAACGACGGCTACGACGAGAAGGTCTATTCGTTTGCGAACAATATCAACACCGTCGACGGCGGCACCCACCTATCGGGATTCCGTTCCGCGTTCACCAGAACGATTAACGCTTATGCGCAGTCGTCCGGCCTCGCGAAGAACTTCAAAGGCTCGTTGACCGGCGATGACGTGCGCGAAGGCCTCGTGGCCGTGATCTCGGTGAAGTTGCCGCAACCACAGTTCGAAGGACAGACTAAGGGAAAACTCAACTCCGACGTCAAAGGAGCCGTTGAGTCGTTCCTGAATGACCGGCTCACGGAGTTTTTCGAACAGAATCCGCCGGTAGCTCGAAAGATTGTCGGGAAAGCACTTGATGCCGCACGTGCCCGCGAAGCAGCGCGCAAAGCCCGCGAAATCGTCCGCAAGGGCGCGTTGGGTTCTACTATGCTGCCCGGCAAACTGGCTGACTGCCAGGAACGCGATCCGGCTCTGTCGGAAATCTACATCGTCGAGGGCGACTCAGCAGGCGGTTCAGCCAAACAGGGGCGCGACCGGAAAAATCAAGCGATTCTTCCGCTCAAGGGAAAGATTCTGAATGTCGAGAAAGCGCGCTTCGACAAGATGCTGGGTCACAGCGAGATTAAATCGCTAATCACAGCACTCGGCACCGGAATCGGGAAAGATGATTTTGATATCAACAAACTTCGCTACCACAAGATCATCCTGATGACGGACGCCGATGTGGATGGTTCACACATCCGCACCCTGTTGCTCACCTTCTTCTACCGGCAGATGCCGGCACTGGTCGAGCGCGGGCACGTCTACATCGCTCAGCCCCCGTTGTTCAAGGTAAAACGCGGTAAGAAGGAAGAGTACATAAAAGACGAGAGTTCGATGATTCGCTACCTCATGCGCATGGCGACTGGCGATATGTCGGTGAAATCGGTGGGTGCTGACCAACCGATTGAGGGGAAAGAACTCGCAAAATCGTTAGAAAAAATGGTTGATTTTAAACGTTACTGTGAGCGAGCCACGAGACGCTTGGGTGGAGACCCGCAATTGCTCAACATCCTGCTCGAGTCACTCGGCGGTCGCAAAGGAATCCTTCGCAAAGAGGGTTTGACGCTTCGAAAGGTCTTCCAGGACGAAGAATTGATGGCGAAGATCGAGGGAGCTTTGGATAAGGCTGGCTATCACAGGACGGAATTAACCCAGGATGAAGAGCATGGACTCTGGGAAATTGAGACCGTCTCCGTTACCGGCGTCAACCTCGTCATCGACTGGAACTTCGCGAGCTACGTGGAGTTTCAGAAAGCGGTCGAGCTATTTAAGTCCCTCGAAGAAGATCTCGCGGCACCGTTCATCTCGGGTGAAAACGGCACGAGTGAAGAGGTTCCGACGCGCGAATTGTTGCTCGAGAAAGTGCTGACGGCAGCCAAGAAGGATCTCACGATCCAGCGCTACAAGGGTCTCGGCGAGATGAACCCGGAACAACTGTGGGAAACAACCATGAATCCCGATAAGCGCACGTTGTTGGAGGTGCGGATCGATGACATGGTCGAAACCGACCAGATCTTCACGGTCTTGATGGGTGACGCTGTCGAGCCGCGGCGGAAGTTCATCGAGGACAACGCACTCGATGTGAGAAATCTCGACGTCTAAGACTCATCTCGTTAATCCTGTACATCCTGTCTAGATGTGGACAGGATTAACAAGATCACTCCCGAAATCTTTCCACTTTAAATCGCCATAGCCGGATTCGTTCGTCACGACTGATTCCGGCTTTCCGCGTGGCGATCTCTACTTGCTGTTCGGCGTTGTCAATGCCTTGAATATCAGGCAGGAGCAATCCTCTCCGCGAGCCACTTTCATCTTCGATAATCACACCAAAAACCGCAGGGTCAAGATCTTTCATCTCCGCCGGCTCGGCAGGAAAAAGCACATCAACCGAATAACGAAGATTTGATAGCTCTTCTGTCTTAACAGGGTCGAAGCGTGGATCATTCATCGCAGCACTGATCGCATTGGCAACAATCTCTTCGGCGAGTGTCTCTTTGGCGGGTTCGATTGTGCCGATGCAGCCACGCAATTCACCATCTAGAGTTTTGAGACAAACAAAGCATGGCGCAGGTGAGGCTAAGAATCCCTGAGTCGATTCCGGCGGGGCGAGAACATTTCCGGAGCGGATGAACGTTTCGACCGCGCTCCGTGCGAGAGCGGGAACCGC
>DASTVU010000124.1:0-5050 GCA_035758935.1 Pyrinomonadaceae bacterium
GATGGTTTGATTCACGTTACTAAAGATGGCGGCAAGACCTGGAAAAACGTAACTCCTCCGGCAATTGACGCGTGGAGCAAGATCTCACAGATCGACGCAAGCCATTTCGATATCAATACTGCATACGTCGCTGTTAATCGGATCAGACTTGACGATCAGAAACCGCACATCTATCGCACGAAAGACGGTGGCACGACCTGGCAGGAAATTGTCATGGGCCTGCCGGATGGTCCAGTAAATACCGTAAAGGAAGATCCGCAGAAACGTGGGCTGCTGTTTGCGGGAACGGAGCTGGCAGTCTTTTTTTCTATCAACGATGGAAACAGTTGGCAACCTCTTCGTCTTAACATGCCGGCGACGTCGATTCGTGATCTCGTGATCCACAACGACGACGTCGTAGTCGGAACACACGGGCGCTCGTTCTGGATACTCGACGACATCACGCCTCTGCGCCAACTCAACGAAACGGTGATTAACTCCGCCGTCCATCTCTTCGCGCCGCAAGTCGCCTATCGCGTCAAGCGGAATGTAAATACCGACACGCCGTTGCCGCCCGAAGAACCCGCCGGACAAAACCCGCCGGATGGCGCAATCATCAACTACTACTTCAAAAACACTCCAACTACGCCGGTCGTCCTCGAAATCATCAACAATAGCAATCAGGTGATTCGACGTTTTTCGAGTGACGATAAACCGATTCCGGTGAACCCGAACGATCATGCGGTGCCGGAGTACTGGTTTCGACCGCACCAGCCGCTCGTCGCAAAAGCAGGGATGCAACGCTTCGTGTGGGACTTGAAATACGCACCACCGAAAGCGTTCGGCCGTGGCTTTCCGATCTCGGCAATCTATCGCGACACGCCGCTTTATCCGCTGGGGCCATCGGTGTTGGGGGGTTCATTCACCATCAGATTTACGGCGAATGGCAAAACGCTCACACAACATCTAATGGTAAAAATGGATCCACGCGTAACGGCGCCTGTAGAAGATCTGGTGACGCAGTTCGCTGTCTCGCTTGATGCTTATAACGGAATGCAAACAACCTTTGACGCAGTGGAACAGATCAGAAAACTGCGCGCTCAAATAAAAGACTCGATTGAACGAGTCGATCGTGGACCATTGGCGGAAGCGTTGAACGCACTCGACAAGAAGGCTGCGGCAATTGGTGGTGATGGTGGTTCACAGGGACTGGCGGGCGGAACGATCGACATGCGCGAGCCGAATCTCACACGTTTGAATGGGGGCTTTTCATCTCTGCTCGAACACTTGCAGAGCGCAGATGTCGCTCCCACGCAACCGATGTTAACCGCCTCGAGCGAACTGCAGAAAATACTGAAGAAACTGCTAGCAGATTGGGAATCGCTGAAGACAACCGACGTGATGGCGATAAACGACCGATTGGAAGCCGCGAATAAACCCGTGCTGAAACCGTGATGGACGGCGCCAATCCAATCATTCTGTACGACGGAGTTTGTGGACTGTGCAATCGTCTGGTCCAATTCTTACTGAAACACGACCGGCATGGTCGACTCCGATACGCTTCACTGCAAAGCGACTTCGCCGCGAAGGTATTGCAGCGTCATGGCTTCGATCCAAAAGATCTCGACACGCTGCATGTCGTGGAGAATTATGATCAACAGGCTGAGCGGGTGCTGCAACGCTCAGACGCAGTTCTGCGAGCCGGACGCGAGCTTGGAGGCCTTTGGTCTCCGCTCGCATCCTTAGCCAGAATCATCCCGCGACCGTTGCGCGATCTCTTTTACCGCTTCGTCGCTCGCAATCGTTATCGCGTGTTTGGTAAATACGATACCTGCATGCTACCCGACCCAAACCAAAGGAACAGATTTCTCGATGTTTAAATTCGCATTCATCTGTATTTGTCTGTCGCTAATACTCTTTATGCCCCAATCACCGCAGTTCGATCTTGTGATCAAAAATGGACGAATCGTTGATGGATCAGGCCGCGCGGCTTATGTCGGCGATGTTGCAATCAAAGGCGATCGCATCGTAAGCATCGGTAAGTTGGCGCAAGCCACTGCCGCGCGCACTATCGACGCGCAAGGTCTCGTCGTGGCGCCGGGGTTCATCGACATGCTCGGCCAGTCGGAAACGTACCTGCTGATCGATCCTCGCGCGATGAGCAAAGTGATGATGGGTGTGACAACTGAGATCACCGGCGAGGGTGAGTCCATCGCGCCGATTAACGAGCGACAGATTAAAGAGCAGGAAGACTTCTTGAGACGATTCAGTCTCACCATCGACTGGCGCACGCTCGACGAATACTTCAAGCGACTTGAGAAACAAGGCACGGGAGTAAACCTCGGCACGTTTGTCGGTGCGACTCAAGTGCGCGAATACGTGATTGGTTACGACGATCGTCCACCAACGCCACAGGAGTTGGAGCAGATGAAGAAGTTGGTGGCGGACGCGATGCGTGACGGCGCTCTGGGTCTCTCAAGCTCGCTGCAATATGTGCCCGCGCGATTTGCAGAAACCTCGGAACTAGTTGAGCTCGCGAAAGTAGCGCGACAGTACGGCGGCATTTACGCCACGCACCAACGAAGTGAAGCAAACACGATCGACGCCTCGTTGAACGAAGTTTTTGAGATCGCGCTGAAAGCAAAGATCCCAGTCGAGATTTGGCATCTGAAGACAGCGTACAAAAAGAATTGGGGTCGCATGACTCACGTGCTCACGCGCATTCAGCAAGCACGCGATCATGGACTCGATGTAAGCGCGGACATTTATCCTTACATCGCAGGAAGCACAGCACTGAGCGCGTGTCTTCCACCCTGGGCGCTTGAAGGTGGAACTCAAAAGATGCTCGAGCGGCTGGGTGATCAGCAGACGCGGCAACGTTTGAAAAAAGAGATCGGGGAAGACCGCGACCCGATGGGTTGGGAAAACATCTACCTCGGCAGCGGTGGGCCAAGTGGTGTCCTGATTGCTTCGGTTGTGAGTCGTGAATTGGAGCCGTTGCAGGGCAAACGCATTTCGGAAATCGCAGCGGACCAGAAGAAGGATCCGCTCGATGTGGTCTTTGACTTGATTCTCGCTGACCACGGCCAAACCGGCGCGATATATTTCATGATGAGCGAAGACGACATGCGCGCCGCAATGAAATCACCGTTCGTGAGTTTCTGTACTGACAGTGGATCGCGAGCGACGGATGGTCCACTAGCGGGTTCGAAGTCGCACCCGCGCGGTTGGGGCAGTTATCCACGCATACTCGGTCGCTACGTACGCGATGAAAAGCTCTTAACGCTCGAAACAGCGATTCACAAGATGACCGGCGCCCCCGCAGCTCGCGTCGGCTTGAAGGAACGCGGCTTGATCAAGGAAGGAATGTTCGCGGACATAACTGTCTTCGATCCGTCGAAAGTCATCGACCGCGCAACGTTCGAGTCACCCAATCAATATCCAACCGGCGTCGAATACGTTTTGGTTAACGGGAAAGTCAGTGTTGACAAAGGACAGCGCACCTCGGCACTCGCGGGTCGAGTGCTTCGTGGTCCAGCTTATCGTCCCTAGCCGACCGAGGCGCAGATCTTTCGGTACTGATCTTCAGTAAAAGCTTTCAGGGTTTCCGTTTGAAGATTACCCTGCGCGCCAAGGCTAAGCAGCACTCGCGCATACGTCTCGTCGTCGGGAGCCTCAATCATGCAAACGAGATCATAGCGGCCCATCGTCAGGTATGTGTCTTTGATCTTGACGCCGACTTTCTTGAATGCCTTGCGCCCTGCATCCAGTCGGGCCGGGCTGTCTTTCACGTTTGCGATACCCTGCCCAGTCCATTTCAATAACGCTATATACATCGGCATGTTGGTTTCTCCTTTAGACCTTTATATAAATCCGCTTGCGATAAAGCAGCCACATCAAGAACAGCCAAAACAGGATAAATGCGATTGCATAGAACAACGACGCGTTGATGGGCGACGTCCACGATAGAAAGAACTTGCGGAAGATCCATCCTTGCGACGAGATTTGTGTGCCGTCACCACGATCCAACTTAACCAGTCCCATCACCTTCACCATCAATCCGGATCCGACAAACAGCGCCAGCGCATTCACACCAAACACTTCAAACGGCCACGCCCAACGTCGATATCCCTTGATGTCAATCAGCCAATAGCAAAGCGCGAGAAACTGCAACGCGAGTCCGGCAGTGAAGAGCACATACGAGCTGGTCCACAGCGCCTTATTGATCGGAAAGAACGGGTTCCACGCCCAGCCAAGCGCCACGCACACCGCACCGGCCACAAAAATCCCGACGACTTTTTCAAGTCTTGGGCGTTCGCTGCGCAACCAATGACCAGTCAAAATTCCCAAGAGCGTTGTCGCCACAGCGGGAATCGTACTGAGCAGTCCTTCCGGGTCGTAAACCTTACCCTGTCTCCAAATGTGCTGGCCGAGAAGCACGCGATCGATAAACGACGCGATACTTCCTTCCTTGCTCAAATCACCCGGCGCATATCCCGGCGCTGCAAATCGTGTCATTACGAGGCAGTAGATGATCAGCAGCGCGACTGCGATCAGAACTTGTGTTCTGACCTTCGTCGTCAGAAATATCAGCGACGCGATCAGATAACAGATTGCAATTCGCTGTAGCACGCCCGCAATGCGAATGGTGCCGAGTTGAAAATATGGAAAACCATTGAGAAACAGCCCGAGCCCGAAAATGATCGCGGTGCGTTTGATTACTTTGAGATACAGGTCGCGCCTGCTTTCCACTTCGCCGCCGCCCTCTTCAACGCGGCGCGCAAACGCTAATGTGATCGAAACCCCGACGATAAAAAGGAAGAACGGGAAGACTAAGTCGGTCGGCGTCCAACCATGCCACTCAGCGTGCTGGAGTGGCCAGTAGATGCTGGACCATGTGCCGGGATTGTTAACGAGCACCATTCCAGCGATTGTGATTCCGCGAAAGACATCGAGGGAAACCAGCCGGCCAGTTGGGGACATGCCGCCAAGATTACACAATTTCGTGTTAAAGTATTAGCCCTACATGTCTTTAATGCTTGCCGAGATCGCCGAGCAGCCAGCCGCACTC
>DASTVU010000125.1:0-4666 GCA_035758935.1 Pyrinomonadaceae bacterium
GTATTTCGACGCCACACGTTGAATGTCTGCCGTCGTCAGGGCTTCAATCTTTGGACGAAAGTCGTTGATGAAGTTCTTGTCGAGATCGTACGTGTAGACCGTGTTGATGCGACCTGCCAGACCAAACTGGCTGGCGAGTTCCACCGAGAAGTTTCCGGTGCTGTACTCCTTGGCCGCGCTCAACTCTTCATCCGACACGGGCAATACACGCATGCGATCGAGCTCGTAGAAGATCTCGAGCAACGTGGGACCAGTAACCTCATTGCGGACAAACGCGCCGGCGACAAACGATCCGGTCTTTGCACGAGTGTTCGATGAGCTGAACGGTGAGTAGGTGTAACCTTTCGACTCGCGTATGTTGCGCGTGAGCCGGGAGTAGAACGAGCCGCCGTAGATTGTATCCGCCGTGCGGATCGCGAAGTAGTCTTTGTCTTTTCGGGGAATACTGACATTGCCGATATAAATCGCCGATTGAATCGAACCCGGGCGATTCACAAAGTAGATCTGTCGCTTATCTCTCGTTGGGACCGGCGGATTCTCTTCTGGCGGCACTGTCCCACTCTTCCAACTTCCAAACGCCTTCTCGATTTCAGCAAATGTCTTGTCGACGTCGATGTCGCCGACGACGATCAAGTGCGCCGCATTCGGAATGTAGTACTTCGTAACAAACGCGCGCAGGTCGTTCCGCGTCAGCGCGCTGATCGATTTCTCATCCGGCACCACAAAACTGTACGGATGATTACCGAAGACTGCTTTCTGAAAACGTTCGTTAACGAGGAAACCCGGGTCCGCACGTCCGGCGCGAATCTGCTGGATCGTGTTTTCCTGCGCCAGCTTTACTTCTGTTTCCGGAAACGACGGATGCTGGGCCACGTCGCTCATTAAGTCGAAGAGCCGTGCGGAAGACTCTGAAAGAGACGAAGCACTCATCGTCGTCGAGTCGGCATCACTGCCAAGCCCGAGTGTGCCGCCAATCGAGCGGAGTTCTTCCTTGATCTGTTTGCTTGTGCGCGTGTCTGTGCCTTCATTTGCTACTGACGCCGCGATCTGCGCGATGCCAGGATGAGCAGCACGATCGCTTGCTGTCGTTGCCGATCGGAACGTCAGTATCGATGAAACTTTCGGCACGTTAGGCAACGGAGCAAGGACCACGGTGAGACCATTAGCGAGTTTCTTCTCCGTGATCTTTGGAAGATTGAGAGGCCGCGCCGCACCTGGCGCTGGCGGAGTCTTTTGTTGTGCAAATGCGGTTGCAGTAAACAGGATAATCGCAAGTATTGTTTTCATGATTTTCATTTTATGCCCTTCATCTTCTGGCGCCTTCTTGGAGTGCGGCGACCTGGCGCCGCTTTGGCCCGATCGCGCGCAATCGATAACAAAGCGGCGTCAGGCCGGCGCACTCCAAGGTTTTACTGGCCCGACTTTGGTTGCGGCTTGGCTTCCGGAACGCGATCGATCACGGTGCGATTGGTTGCCACCAGATACTTCGCCGCCGCTGCTTTGACTTGCGCTGCGGTGACGTTCTCGAACGGAGTCAGCAACGAATTAATCTGCTGTGGATCGTCGCGGAAGAGTGCGAGCGCCGAAAGCAGGTGCGCCTTGCCTTGGCCCGATTCGAGCTGGCTGTAGAAGTTGGAACGATAACGGACCTTGGCGTCTGCCAGTTCCTTATCCGTCACGCCCTTCGACGTCACTTCCGCAATCACCGCATCCATTTCCTTGATGATTTCGTCGCCGGTGTGCCCGGGCTTGTAAGTAGTACGCGTGGTCATGATCATCGGACCGGTGTAATCAAACTCGTTTCCAAAGTAGTTGAGTCCGCCAGTGAGATCGAGAGTCAACTCTTTTTCTTTGACGAGCCGCTGATACCAGCGAGAGCTGTCGTCGCCTTGCAGAATCTGGACCAGCAGCGCCATTGCAGGGAAGTCCGGTGAGTTCTGCGGTGGCAGGTGATAACCGGTTGCGAGTGCCGGCAGGTTTGCGAGCTTGTCCGTCTGCGAAACTCGTTTCTCTTTCGTCTGCGGCGGCTCTGTTAGATCCGCGCGCGCCGGCATCGGCTGCGACGGAAGACTCGCGAAGTGCTTTTCAACCATCTTCTTCACTTCGGCCGTGTCAACATCGCCGACGACCGTTAACACCGCGTTGTTTGGAGCGTAATAAGTCTTGAAGAAGCTGCGAACGTCTTCGATGGTTGCGGCGTTGATTTCCGATAACTCACCGTAACCGTTATGTGAGTTGTTCCAGTTTGTAAACGCGTTCTCCCAGAGACTGATCCACTCGAAGAGTTGATAAGGCTGGTTCAGCACGTTGACGCGAACCTCTTCGCTCACGACTGCCTGCTGGTTCTTGAGGTTCTCTTCGCTGATGTCGAGCGAACGCATGCGGTCGGATTCCAACCATAATCCGAGTTCAACCCGATTGCTGGGCATCGTTTGGTAGTAGTTGGTGTAATCGAAATCTGTATGGCCGTTCAAACTACCACCGTTTGCCTCGATGAACTTCGCATGTTCAAACTTCTTCACGTTCGCGGATCCCTGGAACATCATGTGTTCGAAGAGATGTGCGAAACCGGTGCGACCCTTGGGCTCGAGCCGGAAGCCGACGTTGTAATAAACGGCGACCGTGACGACCGGCGCCATGTGATCTTCAGAGATCACAACCTTCAAGCCGTTCGGAAGTTTGTAGTAGACAACAGGAATGTTGAGCGGTTTAGCTTGGGAGTAGGAAACGTTGGCTATCAGCACTAGCAGCGATAAGCACGTCACTAATAAACGTCGCATAGTTTTGGGCGTCCTCACTTTGAGCATTGATGAACAAATAAGACCCGGGCTTGATCCAGGAATCAAGCCCGGTCTCGTTGAGAGAAGGAGACTGAATCAAAAATTACCCGAAAAATCAGTTTGAGCTACGCAGATTTGGATGAAAGGTCGTTCTCACCCGCAGTGTTGCGTATTACGTGAGTGTTTGCAAGAAAGTTTCTTTGCCACGTTGTACCTTTGCGTGAAGTTTACCGGACGCCTACAATGCCACGAGTCGAAGGCTATGTTTTGTCAAAAAGGCACTTGTGTTCTCCTCTTTAGTTTGCTGCTGGTATCACTGACGGCGATGAAACAGCAACGTATTCCCACCGGTGTGTGGGGCGGGCAGCACATTAATATTAAGGTCGGCGCGAACTCGGCCACGATTGAATACGATTGTGCGAGTGGTGTGATTGATGGTCCGTTGGTTGTCGATAGTAATGGAAACTTCAAACTGCGTGGCACTCATCGTATGGAACGTGGCGGCCCGGTGAGATCAGATGAAGAACCGAGACAAGTTCCAGCCACCTACACCGGTTCTGTAAAAGGCAACACGATGACCTTGACTCTGAAGCTCTCCGACTCAGACGAAGAAACGTTTACGCTCGAGAGAGGAAAACAGGGCGACCTTTTCAAGTGCAAATGAACATGCAGGGTATAGCGAGAAAGTTTTTCATACGAGGTGAGGTTCAGGGTGTCGGTTATCGTTTCTTTGCACAACGAGCAGCAGCGAGGCATCAGGTGGTTGGCTACGTGCGAAACTGTCCTGACGGAAGCGTCGAAGCGTTTGCCGAGGGAGAGGCGAGTAGCGTTGAAGCGTTCAAACACGATCTTGCGACTGGACCGCAGTGGGCTAGCGTAGATCATGTGGAAGAATTGGTTTTGGAACCGACGGGTTCCTATTCTGCGTTTAGGATTGAGAGATAACTCATTGAGCTTGGTACTTTGAGCTTAGTGCTTTGACAGTACAAAGAACTAAGTACAAAACACAAAATATGGACCATCTAAAATCTTTGATTCGCGAAGTGCCGGACTTTCCCAAGCCCGGCATCAATTTTTATGACATCACCACTCTGCTCAAGCATCCCGAAGGCTTGCGCAATACGGTTGACGCCCTCGCGTCACAGTTTGAGGGAGAGAAAGTTGATTCGGTAATCGGCATCGAAGCCCGCGGTTTCATCTTCGCACCCGCACTCGCGTATCACCTCGGGGCAGGATTTGTGCCGGTACGCAAGCCACGCAAACTGCCGGCGGAGTGTGCTTCTATTTCCTACGATCTTGAATACGGCCAGGACACCTTGCAGATCCATCGTGACGCTGTTGGCGACGGTCATCGCGTCATCATCGCCGACGATCTCCTCGCGACCGGCGGCACCGCCCGCGCGGTTGTGGATCTTGTAGAGCAACTGGGTGGTGTCGTCATCGGGCTCGTGTTCGTCGTCGAACTCGAATTCCTTCCCGGTCGTGAGAAGCTGACGGGATATGACGTGCGTTCGCTGATCAAGTATCAGTCATGACGTTGTGATTGGTGCTTTGTACTTCGTTCTTTGTATCTGCCTTCAAAGCACAAAGTACAAAGGCCGAAGCACAATGAGCGAGAGTGTGCCCTTTACCTTTTGCTTACTCACCCATTACGATTCCCTCACTTGTGCTCCCGTAGCTCAGCTGCATAGAGCGTCCGCCTCCTAAGCGGAAGGTCGCGCGTTGGAATCGCGCCGGGGGCACCAATTTTCCTAAGGAAATTAGAACCTCGCCTCCCTCAAATGCGGTTTGTCCCGCAATTTGTCCCGCAATTTTTCTGGAGTCTGTGGCACGAGCCGTGAATACGCACCGGAGGCCACATGAAAAATTTGTCGAGCAGCATTCAA
>DASTVU010000126.1:0-17098 GCA_035758935.1 Pyrinomonadaceae bacterium
CTTGTTGGGAGGATTGCTCACTCCAACATCCGGACGAATAGTGATCGACGGCGACGACATAACTGCCGCCTCAGACGCAAAACGGACCGCCGTACGACGAAAAAAAATCGGATTTGTTTTTCAACGGTTCAACCTTTTCCCCACTCTTACTGCTGAAGGAAATCTCCGACTGGCGGAGCGAATTCATGGCAACGGTGGAGGCGATCCGCAGCTTCGACGCGATGTCCTTCGCCTGCTGGGGCTCGAAAATAAACTGCACCACAAACCACTCGAGTTGTCGGGTGGCGAACAGCAACGCGTTGCTTTGGCCCGCGCGGTGGTGACGCGTCCTGCCATCGTTCTGGCAGATGAGCCGACCGGCAATCTCGACTCTGAAAATTCAGCTCTTGTCCTTAACATGTTTCAGGAGTTGAATTACCGCTTCAATCAAACCATCATCATGATTACTCACAATCCCGAGGCCGCGGCAATGTGTAAACGTATCGTACAGATGCGCGATGGGCACATTGTTGAACAAGCGCCAACGGTCAGGTTGTGAGCCACAGACATTAAATTCATGTTAGAATCCCTTGACCCGCCAGCCACGGCCCACGTGGCTGCTTACTTGCAAGCTTGAGAACGTGCGAGGCCTG
Source organism: Pyrinomonadaceae bacterium (assembly GCA_035758935.1). Taxonomy (GTDB): domain Bacteria; phylum Acidobacteriota; class Blastocatellia; order Pyrinomonadales; family Pyrinomonadaceae; genus PSRF01. The sequence goes on from DASTVU010000126.1 coordinate 633, forward strand.
TTCACCACACTTAAGAAGATCTTCTTTTGGAATTACGCAAGAAATACGTGGCAATGGGACCTGCTATGTGTGGTCATTTTAATTTTTATCTTTTTGACACCAAAAAGCTGGTTTTTGAGTGGCGAACGGGCTCAAAGTATGGTGCATCAAAGCCCAGTCACAACCACTGTGGTGTTGAGTCCCGAAGTTGTTGAAAATGAAGAGGATAAGGGGCAAATCGCAGAGCGGGTGAAGGCGATGACTGGACGTTCCACGGTAGAGGTCCTGGCGGTGCGAAGAGTGCTTGACCCGAGAGGAAGAACACTTAGTTTCGAGGTTGACATACGGTAGTCTTTCCCTATAATTGCGAGGTTTTTTGCCGAGCCACGCGAAAGGAGAACGGAGTTAAGGAGTTTTTATGAAGAGATTGATTTCATCGGGCCTGATGTTGGCTTTCATATTGTCCACCCTCGTCATAGTTAACCCGACCACGACGAATGGTCAGGGAGTAGGCCTGGTTAGTTCTGTGTTGAATCGTCTGGAAAAGAATCGTCAGAGTTTGAAGTCTTTGCGCGCGGGGATCACTGTAAGTAAGGTCAATTCGCAACTGGGCTATGAAGATAAGTATCAGGGTGTTGTGCTCTATCTGCCTGGTGCCGGTCGTCAGGCTTCGGTCAGAATCGACTGGAGCAGCCCGCGTAAGGAAGTCCTGGCGGTAAAAGACAACAAGTACACCATCTACCGGCCTAACCAGAAAATCGCCTACCAGGGCATGGCTAATGGAATGAAAGACAAGTCAGCCGGTGGTTTGATGGAAATGATGAACATGTCGCGCGGACAACTTGAAGCGCGCTTCCAGCCGGTGAAGGATGTTCGAGAGGAAACTCTCTGGGGCGGCGTGAGCACAATTCACTTGACGCTCGTTCCGAAGGGAAATGCCAGTTATAAGTACGCTGAAGTTTGGATCGACTCAGGCGGCATGCCCATCCAGACCAAGATCGTTGAGAAGAACGACGACTCGACCACGATGCGTCTGACCGGTTTGGAAAAGAACCAGAATATTAGTAAGAGTGACTTCGACATCAAACTCGATTCGAGTGTGAAGATCGTCAAGAGCTAAAGATCGATTAGCCACAAAAAGGCACAAAAAGCACAAATGATGTAGGAAACTCTTTTGTGCTTTTTGTGCTTTTTTGTGGCTGTTAATTGTGGCCCGGTTGCGTTGGACCGCCCGGGTCGCATATCCTTCGCGTCAAAATGCGTAAGACTACGTTTCTAAAAAGAAAGGTTCGCGAGTTCAGTTTTATCGGACGCGCATTAGCGTCCACTCGTCATCCGGTGCTGGCGCACCTCATCCCGATGCGTCGTTGTAATCTCGCTTGTGGTTATTGCAACGAATATGATCACACTTCAAAGCCCATCGATCTCGAGATCGTTAAGAGTCGTCTGAACAAGCTCGCTGATCTGGGGACCTCGATCGTCACCATTTCCGGCGGCGAACCGATGATGCATCCTGAGCTCGATCAGATCATTCATCATATTCGCGTCCGGGGGATGATCGCCGGGCTGATCTCAAATGGTTATTACTTCACCCCCGATCGTATCAATCGATTGAACAAAGCCGGTCTGGAGTATTTGCAGATCAGCATCGATAACGTTGAGCCGGATGAAGTTTCACGCAAGAGTCTCCGCGTACTCGATAAAAAGCTTCGCTACCTATCGGAACACGCTGACTTTCACGTCAACATCAATTCTGTAATCGGTGGTGGAATCAAGAATCCTGACGACGCATTGACCGTTGCTCTCAGGGCCGTTGAACTCGGTTTCTCAACGACCGTCGGCGTCATTCACGACGTCGATGGAACGCTGAAGCCGTTATCGCCGAAAGAGAAGGACATCTTCCAGCAGGTCAAGAAACTTGGAAACAAGGACCACGCGCGTTTGAACTGGTTTCAGGACAGCATCGCCGAAGGCAAGCCTTACAATTGGCGCTGTCGTGCAGGCGCTCGTTATCTCTACATCTGTGAAGAAGGACTCGTCCACTGGTGCTCGCAGCAGCGCGGTTATCCCGGAATCCCGCTCGAGCAATACACGATGGAAGATTTCGACCGCGAGTACAAAACCGAGAAATGGTGTGCACCGACCTGTACCCTACAGTGCGTCCATCAAGTTGGCATCCTGGACAACTGGCGCGACCCACAAAAGACTCCGGCCCAGATGGCCCAGGAGCAGAAGAGTGGTGTCGGCCAGATGATCGGCGCTGATTAGCGTTTATCCGCGTCTATCGGTGGCAGTTTCGCTCGGGCCGCATGGCACCGAGCATCCTCAGGTCGACAAGTCTCGCCTGCTTGCTCTGCAATCCGAAATTCTGAAATCGCTTCCTCAACCTGACCCGCATTCGCGAGTTCGATGGCGAGGAGTTTGTGGATGTGTGGATCGTCCTCGAGGGCAAGTGCTTTCCGGTACTCGCGAATCGCAGTATTCGAATCCTCTACGAGCTTTGCTTGCGTCGCTCGAGACAGGTGGGCATCGACACTGCGACTATCAAGATAAAACAAGATTGCGATCGTCGAAAGCGAAATGGCCGCGTACAACAATGGCAACGCATACCGCCATCTCGCTGGTGGGCCAGTCTTTTTACTCCACAGCATTATGACGAGGTAAATGGGGAAGACGATGAGCGGAAGAAAGAGCGTCCCGATAGCGAGTCCAAATGCGTATGCGAGTTGAAACCTTTTGCGGGCTGAGGCCAGTACCCAGGTGGACAGTAATGCGGAGAGCGCAAATGCGGCGGGCATGATGAGGTCAAACAACTGACCCGCCGACATGTTTGTTCTAAGACTCACTGCCTCGTGGGGCCAAGGTCTCCACCAACTGTGGAGATTGATACGGAACTCGAGAGGCCCAACCCGGACAGTCGTCCAGCCATGATCACGATCACATCGCCTTTCTCGACAATGCCCTCTTCGAGTAGTCGCTGTTCGCCAATCTTCAACATCTCTTCGGTCGAGTTTGCTTTAGTGACCAGCAAAGGCTCTACGGCCCAGATCAGCGCGAGCTCTGAGAGAGTTACGGGCCGGTGAGTGAGTGCGATGATTCGTTGATCGTGTCGCAGGGCTGAGAGTCTGCGTGCCATCAGACCCGACGCGGTGAAGACCGCCGTGACGGTAGTGCCCATCTCATCGGCGGCAAATGCCGCGGCTTCACATAGTGCGCGACTGACACGCCCTGACTGTTTCCCCATCCAGCTGAACGCCTCATTACGAGGACCCTCTTTGCCGCTTTCTGCCGACTCAATGATGCGAGCCATAGTGGCAACGGCTGCAAGCGGGTGCTCGCCTGCGGCAGTCTCGTTCGACAGCATGACGCAGTCTGATCCATCCCAAACCGCATTAGCGACGTCGGATGCTTCCGCGCGCGTGGGACGCGGATTCGTGACCATCGACTGCAGCATCTGTGTCGCTGTGATAACCATCTTCCCGGCTCTTATCGAGCGCTCGATGATGCGCTTCTGGTAAACGGGCACGAGTTCAACGCTCGTCTCTACGCCGAGATCGCCACGCGCTACCATAATTCCGTCAGCCGCGGCGATGATCTCGTCCAGGTGATCGATGGCTTCAGCCTTTTCTATCTTCGCGATCAGTGGCGCGTGACCACCTGCTTCGCTTATCAACTTCTTCGCGTGTTCACAATCGCTGGCGCGTCTGACGAATGAAAGCGCGATGTAGTCGGCGTTCTGCTCAACTGCCCATTTGAGATCGACAAGGTCTTTTTCCGTGAGGGAGTCGATCGGTAAAGCGACTCCTGGCAGATTGATGCCTTTTCGCTCAGCCAGCAAACCGCCGTCAATCACTCTGCCAACAACATCCGTATCGTTGGCGCTTTCGACGATCAGCGACAGTGCGCCGTCGTCGAGCAGCATTCGTGTGCCTCGCTCAACGACACGCGGCAGGTCGTGGTAGTTAGTTGAAACCTGATGTTCGTCTCCGACCACGGTCCTTGTGGTGATGGTGAAAGCGGCTCCCGGTACCAGTCTTACTGGTTGATCGTCTTTCAGTTCGCCGGTACGAATCTTTGGACCGGAAAGATCCACGAGGACCGCGATTGGTTTTCCGAGCTTCGCGGCCGCGGCGCGCGCACGTTCGATGTCGATTGCTTTTTCTTCGTGTGTGCCGTGCGACATGTTGATGCGCACACCGTTCGCGCCGGCCGCGATCAGTTGTTCCACAATTTCCGGTTCGCGTGAAGCTGGGCCAAGAGTGATTAGAATTTTTGCTTTTCTCAACGTTTGAACCCGTCTGATAGTTTAGGGAGCTGGAGTTTTCAATGCAGTCTCGACAGCGCCATCAAGGTATTTGCCTGTGTCTGTGCCGAAGCCAACAAACCGTTGGACCAGTTGGCCCTGTCGGTCAAAGACGAATGTTTGCGGAATCGCGTCACTGTCGGACATCAGAAAGCTGACGAGATCGTCGTCGGGTTTGGCGAGTGTGTATGGAATGCCAAACTCTTTCGCGAAGGCAGGAACTTCCTGTTCGTCGCCTGGTCCACCGACATTTAGTCCAATAACTGTCAGTCCCTGGTCCTTAAACCTTTTGTGTAGTCCGATTAAATGCGGAACACTGTCACGACACGGTACGCACCACGTCGCGTAGAAATCCAGGATCAGCACCTTCCCTTTATACTCGGAAAATATCGAACGCTTACCCTCCGAGGTTTCCCATCCCATGTTGGCGAGAGACATCGTTCTCGTTGGTGGCATGGGATAAGTTGTTCCGGTTGGTGGATTAGAGATTACTGGCGTTTTCGAATTGTCTACGTCATTACTATTACAAGCCGCCATCAACAAGCTAAGGAGAACTATCCTGTTAATCCTGAAAATCTTTTTAATCCTGTAAAAAATTGCCTGTCGTGCCTTGGCCCGCAGAGTTAGGATCACAGGATTGACAAGATTTTCAGGATTAACAAGATGGGCCATGCTAGAACTCTTTATCGAAATCATTCTCCACTGGGCGCGGTAAATTCTGATCCTGCGGAACCGCTTCGCCGGGCACACGATACTCGCCCTCAACCCACCGGCCGAGATCTACTAGCTGGCACCGTTCTGTACAGAAGGGACGGAAAGGATTGTCTTTCCATTCGACTTGCTTACGGCAGGTTGGACACTTCATGAATCTTGAAGCCACTAAACGACCCGAATCGCATCAAAGAGATGCCGGTCGTTTGATCAGTATTCGTCGTTTGACGAATGCGATCGTACCTTCGCGGCGCATGGCATTCAAGCGGACCGTGACGCTTTCACGGGTAGAGCCAACAATGGAGGCTATTTCGCGGTGGGGAAGTGGAATATCGATAAGGACGCCTTCCGGTTCGGAGACCCCATAACGCAGTGAAAAATCAGCCAAAAGTCTATCCAGACGGGCCGGAATGGCATTTAAGGCAAAGTCAGCAAGACGGCGTTCAGCATGATCAAGACGTTGACCGATCAAACGGAAAGTGTAATCATGAAGGCGGTCATCCTCAGCCATCCCCCGTTTGAAATCCCCGACCTGGATTCGCAGGAGCCTGGAGTTTTCATAGGCGATTGCAGAGTTCGCTCGTTGCCCCGCAGCAGAATAGAGAGCTGACTCCCCAAATAAGGATCCCTCAGGAAGGATATCAATCACGGCTTCGCGGCCGGTTTCAGGTTCGATTCGGCAGAGTTTTATTCGGCCATGAATAATGGCATACAGACAATCGGCAGGTTCGCCGGCACGATAGACAAACCGGCGGCGGCGAAAGTCTAGGACCACTGAACCGCGAGCCATATCGCTAACGAGGGCATCGTCGAGTGTTGAACCAAATTCCAACCGGCGGATTATTTCTGCGCGATCTTCCGCACTTAGATCTCGCGCACGCTTCTGTTCCTGCAGGGCATTCATCTCCATGTCCTCTTGGGCATCGAGTTACGGTCTCCAGCTTGAATCGGTGTTCGCCGCGTGTTGCTCTTATTCAAAGTGGTCCTGTGCGGGTTAGTTTTTACCACGCTTGTAAGGAAACCCGCGCGATGTTCCCAGGCTTGTTACTCTCGATTGAATCTTTTGACGCGATGCTAGGGCGAGTACAGGCACGGCCGTTTAACCGAGGCCCGAACTTTAGCATGAAGCTTACGAGCGTGCAAGAACAATAAAAAATAATACAAATTCGCTTTATGGAGTCAAAATCCAACATCCTCGTCGTCGACGATAATCCCGACAAATTGAGCCTGATCGAGGCGGCTTTGAGTCTCGCTGGCTACCACGTAACCACGGCCACGGACGGTGATGAAGCACTTGCGGCTATCGAGTCGTATCAACCGGACCTGGTGATAACTGACGTGATGATGCCACGCATGAATGGCTACGAATTGGCCCAGCGCATCAGAGGCAACCCATTAACGAAGTTTATCCCCGTCATCATGCAGACTGCCGCGGGCCGTCGCGCGGAAGATCTTCGTCGGGCCAATGAAGTCGGTGCTTTGGGCTACATCACCGACCCTACCGATCTCGACTTGCTCCTGGCCCGGACCAGAACGCTGCTTGAATTCAAAGCCTATCTCGACGTCTGTGAGGAAGCAGCCTTTACGGACCATCTCACCGGTCTCGCAAATCGCAGACGATTTGAACGTCAGCTCGAACGAGAAGTCGGGCGCGTGCAGCGATTTGGCCATCCGTTCAGTCTCTTGATGATCGACATCGACAGGTTTAAGAATCTCAACGATAGCTTTGGTCACGATGCAGGTGACGAGGCAATCCGTCGCATAAGCAAGGTCTTGCGAGAAGGGACGCGAGGCATCGATCTGGCCTCCAGAATCGGCGGCGAAGAGTTTGCGGTGCTGCTCGTTGAAACGAATAAAGGCGCTGGTTACGACGTCGCCGAACGACTACGGAATGCAATCAAGCTGATTGATATTCCCCAGGCCGGGCAAATCACCGCGAGTTTTGGGGTTGCAGAATGTCCCACTGACGCGCAAACTGCTGTCGATATCCTGAAGGCGGCGGATGTCGCGTTGTATGAAGCCAAGAGAAGCGGCCGCGACCGGGTTGTGAACTCGGGTCCTCTGAGGTCGAACTCAGTGGCGGCAGGCGACGTACAAGGCGATGGAAATCTGGGACTTGCATCGCGAGGATAGGATGGCAGATTACAAAGACAAGCTGGACGAATGGCAGGAGAGGGCGCGCCGAAAAGCCCGCGAACTTGACGAAAAATTCGCGATTTCAGACCTCGTAGGTGAAGGTGCTCGCGCGGCCAGTGAAGCTGCGAAGCGTGGCGCTGAAACGATGGCGAGTGGAGCTGAACGTTTGCGGACAGAGGCGGAACGTCTGACTGACGACGAGGAAGTCGGCGAAGCTGCGAAGCGTGCGGCGACTGAGACTGTCAAAAACGTCAAGCGCGCCGGCAAAGCGGTTCGTGATGTTGCAGGCGACACGGGCAAGAGAGTTTTTGACGACGCGAAGACGTATTACGATCGAGCCTCGCAGTTTTATGACACGGGCGCACGATTCACGCGAGCCTCGACTGCGGCAACCAGTGGGCTGCTAAAGGCGCGCGATTGGGTCAAACAGAACCCGGGTAAGGCTGCAGTAGTTTCAGTATCGCTCGTGCTGGGTATCAGGGCAGGCGCTGCATTTCCGGGTTTGGATGCGGTGCTGCTGGGCTCTCATCCGCATTGGCTAACACACTCCGTGCTGCCTGTCTGGGGGCTACACAAGGCTAGCGAAAAGTTTGATGACTATTTGAAGAAGCAGGAAGATTTGATCGCGCGTGGCGAACTGGATGAAGCTGCGCAACAACGAGCGGAGTTTGAGCGCAAGATCGTGAAGTATGTTGGCGCTCCGCTGCTCGGAGCGTTTAGCTGCGCGGCAGGTGCTGCGATGTGGGCCCAGATCTTTCAACCCGGCGCGATCACCGGTGCGCCGATCAGTTGGCTACTCGGCGGCAATCCGTTTCTCGACGGTATATGGCTTTTTGGAAACGGCGTGATCTGTTTCCATCAGGGCTACAAGTTCTTCATGATCGCGTTGGCTAATCAGGACGAGGTCGCGCGGGTCGTGAGGGAGATTAAAGGCCTCTTACCTGCGGCAGTTTAGTTAGATAAGACCTATCCACAGATTACACAGATTCTATTAAACAATCTGCGTAATCTGTGGATATAACTTTTTGTCTAATTAATCGTGATCGGGAACGGCAAGAAACAAAGCGCGAACACGATCAGCGTCACGACTGCTATTACAATTCGTTTGCTCCCTAACGGCTCCATCACAGCCGGTTGAGGATGCGGGACCTTCATCATCACTGCCAGCAAAACAGTGTAAAGAAATCCACTCGGGCTGCCGTGCCACCAGAAGCCCAATAACGCCAGCGCTGCCACCATCAAAAACACGACACGCCCGATGACTTTGTGCGCGCGACCGCCGAAGACGGCAAACGTTCCGTGACCCCCGTCAAGTTGGCCCACCGGCATCAAGTTCAGACTCGTCACCACTAATCCAATCCATGCCGCCATGTAGTAGGGATTTGTCGGTGAATTTGGATCGAGAGGTGCGCCCGCGAGTTTAGCAATCAACCGAAACAGCAACGGGTCGTTGAAGTACATCCAGTGTCCGCCCGGATCCACCGGCGGAGCGACAGTCAAGACACCGATCACAGCAATCGGAAGCGCCACCACAAACCCTGCCAGTGGACCTGCAAGTCCGATATCAAAGAGCGCACGACGCGTCGGGATCGCCGCTCGGATCTTGATGAACGCGCCAAAAGTGCCTGCCAGGAATATCGGCGGCGCCGGGATGAAGTACGGCAGTGTCGCATTCACTTTGTAATAACGACATGCGAGATAGTGACCCATCTCGTGTGAGAAGAGAATTGCGAGCAAAGAAACTGAAAACGTTACGCCTTCGCCAATCAACGCCGGATGCGAAAGGGCATATCTCAATAACTCGACGATGGAGTGGTAATAACTGAGCGGGATGTAGAGCAGATAATCCAGCGGCGTCGACAGACGCGGCTCCGGTGTCGGTAGGTCGGGCGGAGCGCTCCACATTATTCCCGCAAGCGTTGTGGTGATAACAGTGAGTAAAAAGAGCAGGCCGTGAATCCGCCACTCACGCGCCGAAATTCTTGGCATTTGACGTCCGACGAAGTCAAATCCCGGTGGCACAGTTCTAATCGATTCAGCCATTGTTTCTTAAAGCTTTGATGCCGAAAAGGGGCGGCCACGGAAGTGCCGCCCCTACAAATTGAATCCTTGTTTTCTTCTCAGACTAAAACTCGTCGTCGTCGTTTGAATCATCAAGCTCGGTCTCGCCGTCGTCATCATGAGCCTGGAGTTCTTTGCCGGGCTTGAAACGAATGGTTTTGCCTGATGGAATTGCGACTTCTTCTCCAGTCCGAGGATTGCGGCCGACGCCTCGTTTCCGTGGCTTTACCACAAAGACGCCGAATCCGCGGAGTTCAATCCGTTCGCCTCTGGTCAGCGCCTCCTTCATCGAATGGAAAAGAGCTTCGACGGCCTGTTCGGCTTTCATCTTCGGCACGCCGGTCTTGTCAGCAACGCGATTGATGATGTCTAACTTGATCACATCAAGTGGCCTCTTTTCTGCTGCACCTGCGGATGCGGTCCGTGGGCTGCAAAAATGCAGGCGAGGATGATAGAGAGCGCCGCTAAACCCTGTCAAGGAAAGCGGAAAAGCATATTCGCAGATTGCACAGATACACCGATTAAGCTAACCTCCAGACCGTTAGCATACAGTGGTTGAATTATGTTTGGAATTAGAAAGCGCAGACCACCACCGTTCGGCGGCGTGCACGTCGACGATGACAAAGATATTCAGGAACACAAGCCTGAAGATGAGTCGCGGAACGACCTGTGGTCGGAGGCGCGTCTGCTACTTCGCGACCTGATCTTCGCACTCATGATCGCGGCGCTGGTCGTAGTTTTTATCGTGCAGCCCGTTAAAGTTGAAGGCACCTCGATGTTGCCTCGTTTGCACGACGGCGAACGCATTTTTGTCAATAAACTTATCTATTACGACGAGTATCGATGGGCTCCCAAAATCGAGCGCGGCGACATTGTGGTCTTCTGGTTTCCGGACGATCCCTCAAAAAGTTACATCAAACGCGTTATCGGTTTGCCGGGCGACGTCATTGAAGTACACGAAGGAATTGTGCGCGTAAACGGTCGGGATATTGAGGAAGATTATCTAGATCAACGATTGAATCTCTCACACCGGAGTCAGGCGCCGACCATCGTGAGGGCTAATTACTACTTTGTAATGGGTGACAATCGCGACAACTCAAGCGATTCGAGAATTTGGGGCCTCGTGCCCAAGAAATATATTTACGGGAAAGCCTTGTTTCGCTATTGGCCATTGACGGCCGCGAGCGTGATACATCACGAGAACATTAATCCGGCGCCAGGACCGTTATCGCCCGGGTACCAGCCGGCTGATGATCAGAATGACCCGTTGGGTGAATCATCGCCGCAACCGTCGATACCTGGCGAAAGTTCTCCACAGCCTTGATGCTCTTATGATTGATTGGCTGCGTTTCCTGCTGATGATCTTTTATGCTCCGGCGCGTGGTATGCGGGGAATGCGCGACCGCGGCTCACTCGCGCCGGTGGCTGTCATCGCTTTCCTCGGACAGCTTGCTTATAACGTCATAACTAAGAAGTTTGCCGGGATTCCGACGATTGGATCGGGCGGTGGGATCTATTCGGAGCTTTTCGAAGCCGCGAAGTTTGTGGTTTTGGTCGCGGTTGTCCTGGTCCCTATTCTCACTTTGATTGCCAACCTGTTTGAGCGGCGCGGAAGCTTCCGCGTCGTCATCACACAGGAGTACGCGCCTGTGGCTGCGACAATGTTTTATGTCCTCACGGCCGCAAACATCTTCACCATTCTGATTGCCGTGTTATTGCACTATTCAGGTGCTCAGGCCATGCAGGTTGCGAGCATGATTCAGCACCAGGATCAGACTCGTGCGATGTTGCCTTCCGATCCGCAGTTCCAGGCAGCGGCCGACCAGTTGTTCAGCAATCCGGCTTTATTGGCTATGCAACTCTTCCTGATGCCTCGGCTTGTGATCTTTGGCGCTGGTATTGTGCTTGGCGTAAAAGACGCGTTCCGGATGTCGTTCATTCGAGCATTTAGTGTGACATTGATCGGCGGGTTTGCCGCGGTACTCATCGGACCAGTCATCGAGGCTTTGCTTTCAGGGCTTCCAAGATCGCCGTTTCTGCTGCTTCTGCTGATCATCCTGCTGCGCGGTTATTTCAGCGATATCATAGGCGGCCATCGTGCCAGGGCTGCGTTCAGGCAAAATCTTGAGTCAGCGACATTGAATCCCGCGGATGCCTCGGCGCATTACAATCTCGGTCTCATTCATCAGAGCCGGGGTGAGTTGGACCAGGCGCGCGAACGTTTTGAACGAGCAGTACAGATCGATCCGGAAGAGGTCGACGCAAGTTATCAGCTGGGACGAATTGCGCGCCAGCAGAAACGATTCGCAGACGCGATTCAAAACTTCGAACACGTTGTGGTGCGGAATCCGGCACACTCGCTGCACGAGGTTTGGCGCGAAGTGGCGGCGACGTATATCGCAGCGGGGCAGTTTGAAGATGCACGCACGGCGTTGGATCAGTTTCTCGAACACCGGCCTTCGGATCCCGAAGGGTTGTATTTGATGGGTCGCGCGCATGCAGGGCTCGGTCATAAGCGTGAAGCGACCAGCCTGATGCAAGCGTGTATTGAAGCGGTGAAGACCGCGCCGGCGTATAAATATCGCACCAGCAAACGCTGGCTGAATGAGGCGCAGCAGTTTATTAAAAGCAGTCAATAGGTCTTAGATCTTTGTTTTTTGTTCTTTGTACTAAGCGCAAAGCACCAAGCACAAAGTACAAAGAACAGAGTTCAAAGAACAACCATGCGAATCCCAGCCCTTTTAGCTCTCGAAGATGGTCGAACATTTCGTGGTCGGTCGTGGGCGGCCGAAGGCGAAGTGTGCGGCGAAATCGTTTTCAACACCTCGATGACCGGTTATCAGGAGGTGCTTACCGATCCGTCTTACGCCGGTCAGATCGTCTGCATGACCTATCCTCTGATTGGCAATTACGGCGTCAACGAAGCCGACTCCGAATCAGATCGACCTTGGGTCGAAGGATTTGTCGTGCGTGAAGCGAGCCGTATCAAGTCCAACTGGCGCGCGGAAGAAACTCTCGATGCTTACTTGAAGCGCTGGAACATCGTCGCCATCGAAGGCATCGACACACGCGCGCTTGTGCGTCACATTCGCGACAAGGGCGCGATGCGTTCGTGTCTCTCCACTATCGATCTGGACGAAAAGAGTTTGGTCGAGAAAGCGCGTCTCTCGCCGCCAATGGAAAACCGCGAACTGGCAAGCGTTGTCACTACACACGAGCCTTACGACTTTCCGGCCGAAGGCGAGGAACGTTTTCACATCGTTTGCTACGACTTTGGGGTGAAGAGAAACTCTCTTCGCGAACTGGCACAACTCGGTGTGCGCACGACGGTAGTGCCCGCATCCACTACAGCGTCCAAAGCTCTGGCTCTCAAGCCCGACGGTATTTTCCTGTCGAATGGGCCGGGCGATCCGGCGTCGATGAACAAGGAGGTCGCCGAGATTCGCGAACTACTGAAAGCGAAGGTGCCGACGTTTGGGATCTGTTTCGGGCATCAGTTGCTCGGACGCGCGTTTGGAGCAAGCACGTTCAAGCTCGTTTTCGGACATCGTGGCGGCAACCAGCCGGTGAAAGAGTTGTCGCACCCGAAGGTTGAGATTACTTCACACAATCACGGCTTCGCAGTAAGTGCTGAGAGTTTGCCACCGGAAGTTGAGGTCACTCACATCAATCTCAACGATCAATGCGTGGAGGGAATGCGTCATCGCACGTTGCCGGTAATCTCGGTGCAATACCACCCGGAAGCGGCACCTGGACCACACGACGCGGAACATCACTTTCGACGATTTGTGAAATTGATGGAAGAAGCGAGCTCGCATAAAGAGGCCAGAGCTTAAGTTTCCGGCATCTTCAACTCACCCGTAGTCAAATCGGGACGCACACGCGTCATTTGTTCGGGCGTCGACTCCGCGCTAAGTTCTTCAACGTTTTGGGCAGCCAGTTCGGCGACTTTGGCCGTGTCAGCCGGGCTAGTCGGTTCAAGCAGATCCGCAATCCCTTCACTACCACGATGCTCCATCCAGTGACGATAGCTGACCGTTAAAATCGCAACTACTGGAATCGCCAGAAAAATTCCTGCCACACCAGCCAGCTTTTCGCCTGCGAGGATTGCGAAAATTACGGCGAGGGGATGAAGATGAATACCCTGACCGATTAGTCTTGGATAAACCGCGTAGTCCTGAATGATTCGCAAAACACCGAGAAACAGAAGCACGAGGAAGGCGTTGAATGGGCCAGCGTGAAACAGGGCGAGTAGAGCGGCCATGATCGCGATGGTAACGGGGCCTACAAGTGGCACGAACTCAAAGAAACCGGCCAGCACACCCATGACGAGGCCGCCCGGCAGTCCCAGCACCGTGAAACCAATTGAGCAAACCACACCGATAAACAAGCATGCGGTCAACTGCGCGCGAATGTAAGCAGCGAGGGTGCTGTTAATGTCCTGGAAAAACTCGTCACCACGCCAGCGCCAGCGACCACGCGGAAGCATCAGCAACGCTGAACGCCGAAAGCCTTCCGCGTCTTTCAAAAGGAAGAACGCGAGGATCGGAATCAATATCAGCCAGGGAATGTAAATGACATAACCCAGCGCAGCGGTCGCAAATTCGGTAACAGTCGTACTGACCTTCTCAACTACCTTCGGTACTGCATTGTTCACGGCCTCGACCACCGGTGGAGGCAGGCGGCGAAAACGTGAGTATTCGATGATGTCCTGTGTTCTTTTACCAAATGTGGACCAATACTCTTTCGCCTGAGTGGCAAATTCAGGAAACTGAGTGCTCAGGCTTGGCAAGATCACAAGAATGACAAACACGATCGCCGCCAACATGATCACATACGCCAGCGCAATCGCAGCGACTTTAGGGATTTCGATAGTCCGTTGTCCGATGGCCCTGGGTCGCCGCAAAAATTCGACCATTGGCGACACGAGGTAGGCGAAGAAGATCGACAGAACCAGCAGCAGAATGATTCCGGTTATCTTCGAGATTACCCAAAGGAAGGCAATTACGACGAGGAGAACAAAGATGATTCGCAGCACGACCCGCGTCGATGGTCCATAAGCCTCCACCGCTGCTTTGGCCGCTGTAGCCGCAGTATCTTTGGTTGTTTGTTGATTCACTGAACTTATAGTCGCGCGTGCAACCGTCCGATCAAGTCGCCGACCGCTCTTTGATCCTGCATGGTCAGTTCACGAAATTCAACTCCGAAAGTATCAGGTGTTGAATGATGAACCACTTCACCAGTCAGCGACAATGCATCGTCGCCATCAAGCAACAACATTCCGAGTTGATCACCTATCTTTACGTTAGGGCATGAGGGAAGGTTCGTCACTCGCAAGCCGCCCAGACTTATGTCCTGAGGTTCGCCGATGCCGATCGACTCCTTGAGACTCTCGTCTTCAATGGCAAGAGTCAATCGCGAACTGACGTAGTAACGGGGATAGCGTCTGCGATCGTGAGCTGGCAACGAATTGTCGTCAAGACTTGTCATCTTCAACTGTCCTCAGTGAGCCACATCGTCGTCGTCTTCGGCTTCCACTCCTTCTTCGCCTTCAGTTTCCGGTGGCGGAGGCGGAGTTATACGCGGCGCTGCGGGTTCCCAGACCAGGCCGCGCCACTCATCAGTTTCGCCGAGTAGCTGGAGGGCAGCCAGTGGATGTCCGGGATGTCGTTCGATGCGAAGCACCTCCGCAATCACTTGCAGCTTCTCGCCGGATTCGCCGAGCACTTCGAGACGCACTGTACTGCCGACGTCAGGTAACTGTCGCGGCAAATGTACGAGCGTCCCCTCGGGACCAACATTCTCGGTCATTCCTTCGGCGACGATGTGTGTGCCACTCGGTTCGTCCCACTCAGCTTTGACCTCGAGGCTGGCGAGATAACGTGGTCCAGAGCGGTTCTCTGTTTCCATTGGTCGAGGCATGTTGGGCACTCTCCTCTCGTGGTCAACATAGGTCCTATGCGACCTATATCAGTTATTCTTCCTCGGCTCTCAACTTCTCCAACACCGAAAAATCTTCGAGCGTCGTGACGTCTCCAGCCACCGAACCGCTCGTCGCAATCTCACGCAAAAGCCGCCGCATGATCTTACCTGAACGGGTCTTCGGCAGCGCATCGGTGAAACGAATGTCGTCGGGTCGTGCGAGGGCTCCGATCTCCTTTGCCACGTGTGCTCGCAACTCCTGATTCAGTTCGTCTGATGCGCTGTGCGAGCCTTCAAGCGTTACAAACGCCACAATCGATGAGCCTTTGATGTCATCCGGACGAGCCACCACTGCCGCCTCCGCGACGGCGCCGTGCGACACGAGTGCACTCTCAATCTCCGCAGTTCCAAGTCTATGTCCGCTTACATTAATAACATCATCGATGCGGCCCATTATCCAGAAATAGCCGTCTTTGTCCCGTCTCGCTCCGTCGCCGGCAAAATAAATGCCTTCAATTTGCGACCAATACTGTTGCCGGTAGCGTTCATCGTCGCCCCAAATGGTCCGCAGCATCGACGGCCATGGCCGCTTGATAACGAGATAGCCGCCCTCATTCGCACCCACCGGCTTGCCCTCGCGGGTCATGATGTCGGCATCGATGCCGGGAAACGGTTTTGTGCCGGAACCGGGCTTCGTCGAAGTCGCTCCAGGGATGGGCGTGATCATAATTGCGCCGGTCTCAGTTTGCCACCACGTATCGACAATCGGACAGCGCTCTTTGCCGATTATTTCTCGATACCACATCCACGCCTCTGGATTGATCGGCTCACCGACTGTGCCGAGTAATCGCAGGCTCGTAAGGTCGTGCCTCTGAGGCCAGTGTTCGCCCCATTTAATAAACGCTCTGATTGCGGTTGGAGCAGTGTAGAAGACGTTCACTCGATGGCGTTCGATCATGCTCCAGAAACGATCGGGCTCCGGGAAGTTTGGTGCTCCTTCATACATCAGAACGGACGCGCCATTCGAGAGTGGACCATAAACAACATAACTGTGGCCTGTGACCCAACCGATGTCGGCCGTACACCAGTAAAGATCTTCGTCTTTGATATCGAAGACCCACTTGGTTGTTAGATGAGTTTGCAGTAGATAACCCGCAGTGGTGTGCAAGATACCCTTCGGTTTACCGGTCGTACCTGAGGTGTACAGAATGTAAAGCGGATGTTCACTGTCCAACTCTTCCGCAGGACAAGAAGCATCGACAGTTTCCATCAGTTCGTGCCACCAAAAATCGCGTCCCGGTTCCATGTGTTGGGGTGAGCCGGTGCGTTGGACCACGATACACGCGTTAACTGA
>DASTVU010000127.1:0-7435 GCA_035758935.1 Pyrinomonadaceae bacterium
ACCTTCTGATATCGAGTCACTCCCGCACCTCGTCCGCGTCGGTGAAAATCTCGAACCAATTCTCAACCAGGAGCCCATCAGCGAATCACAAGTCGTCATCGAGATTCCCCGCGAACTTACCGAGCATCACAAACTCTGGCGAATGGCAACGAGAGACGCGTTCACGCGCGCATTGGAACAGGACTTTATTGTTCGAGGGTTTTATAACGGCAGGTATTTCTTAGCCACGGATAACACGGATTAAAACCGTGCTTCGATTAAACCGTCGTAGACTTTCCCGTGCTTCGCGGTTAGTTGTGGATACGTGGCGTGCTCGGCGCGCAATCCTTTTAGGCCGAGTTTTCGTTCTGCTGCCTTGATGTCAGTGGCTCTTCCTTCGATCTCCATAAACAACCCGAACGGCAAAACGTCGATTACGATCTCGGTCTTCCCGAGCCGCCACGTTTGCCGGCGCTTTTCATAAACGAGCGCGGGAGAAAAACCCAGCGCTTCGAGAATCGCTTCCATCGCTTCCGGATCGGCGACGGCAGTTTCCTCTTCGCGTTGTTGTTTGATCGGAGAAGGCGATGGCAGACGTTTCTTGTAAGTCAGTGTCGCTTTACTCCCAACACGACGCAGCCGCAACACGCACGTGCCGTCACTCAAAGCCTCGCCGGTGTAAAGCGTGTTCTCTTCGAACTCTTCACCTTCGAGAATAGCGCCAACATCAGGCAAACGCTTCAACACCGCATCGCGTTGTCGTTTTGTAAGGCGAAACTTTTTCTCGACTTCGATCATGCTTGCCTGGCCCAACGAATCGCTTCCGGAATAGATGCCCGCTTGCCGTACATCAACATGCCGACCCGATAAATGCGCGATGCAGCGTACATAATAACGAGCACCGTGCTGAATCCAATCACGAGCGAGAGCGCGATCTGCCAGAACGGCGGCGTCTGCGTAATGATGCGTATCACCATCGCGACGGGCGCGGAAAACGGAAATATCGAAACCCAGAACGCGAGCGGCGAATCAGGACTACGACTCACCGGCAGGAACAAATAAAAGCTAACTGCGAGTATCAGGATGATCGGCATCGCGAGCTGCCCGCCTTCCTGTGCAGTCGTGACCATCGATCCGACGAGTGCATAGAGCGTCGCATACATGAAGTAACCGAGCAGGAAGAAGAGTCCGAAGTAGAGATAGTGTGAAAGCGGAACTCCGGGAATGCGCAGGCTCATGCCTCGCGACGCGAGCACGCCGACGCCGTACAGAGCAAACGCACTGAACGCCAGCCCCCAGATCGCGAGTTGTGTCAACGCGACAAACGAAACACCAACCAGCTTGCCCATCATGAGCGTAAACGGTTTGACTGACGAGAAGAGGATCTCGGCAATGCGAGTTTCTTTCTCCTCGACTACAGAGCCCAGAATGATCTGACCATACATCAGGATCGCCAGATACATTACGAAGCCCATACCAAATACGAGCGCGAATCTGCCACCTGAATCACGTTCCTGACCGCCGGCACTCAGGCTGACGCCTTCGAGATTGACTGGCTTGAAAAGCTCCTGCCTCGTCTTGTTATCAACTTTTGCTTCGATTAGTCGTTGCTCACGAGTGGCGCGGTTCAGTGCCGATTGCAGAGCTCTTGAGGAAACAATGTCACCGGCATTGCGATTGAAGAACTCGGCTTTGCCATTCGACACAAAATCAGGGGGCAAGATCAGGTAGCCATCGAGTTCGCGGGCGCGTAGGCGTTGGTCCAGAGTCGCTCGAATCACTTCAAGCGATTGACTGTTCGCGTTCACTTCCTCCAACCGGAAGGTGCCTAAACCTCGGCGCGGAAGACCACTCGAAATGCTGGTGTTGTCGGATTGTGCCCCCTGACCTGATGAGTCGCCATCAAGCGATCGTTTCAGCTCCGCATACATCTTCCCAGTCTGGTCCACCACCGCGACACGCATCGGTGGTGTTTCAATACTGAAAATGATCGCGGGCACGATCCCGAACAGCGACATGACGGCGGGCAACAAGATGGTAGAGACGATGAACATCTTCGCCCGTACACGCTGGATATACTCGCGTTTGACGACTGCCAGGAACTTTGTCATGTAGCTTCAGTTACCTTCGTGATGAAAATATCGTTGAGGCTTGGTTCGACCATCTCAAACTTGCCGATAATTGCGCCGGAATCGATCAACCGTTTCAGAAGTACCTGGGCGTTTGCTCCGGCAGCGAGCAGCGCCTGGGCTTCGTCAGCATGTCGCACGACTTTACTCACGAGGGCCGGATCATCGAGCACACCATCGCCGCCTTCGCAACGCACCGCGATCGAGTTGCGTCCGAAGCTGCTCTTGATCTCGCGTAAACTTCCTTCGAATATTTTTTGCGAGCGATTGAGAAGACAAATGTCGTCGCAGATCTTCTCGGCAACTTCCATTTGGTGTGTAGAAAAAATAATCGTCTTTCCGGCACGCTTGAGATCAAGCACGACCTCTTTCAGCAACTCCACGTTGATTGGATCGAGACCGGAGAATGGTTCATCAAGGATGAGCAGATCTGGATCGTGAATCACCGAAGTAACAAACTGAATCTTCTGCTGCATTCCTTTTGACAGCTCCATCGACCGCTTGTTCTTCCACTCCGAGAGTTTTACACGCGCCAGCCATTCGTCGATCCTCGACTCGATCAACTTGCCGCGAACATTTTTCAGTTCGGCAAAAAATCGCAACTGATCCGAGACACGCATGCGCCGGTAGAGACCGCGTTCTTCAGGTAGATAGCCGATACGATCCTGCAACTTCGAGTCGATCTTTTGGCCGAAGAGCAAGATTCTTCCCGAATCCGGCGCGGTTATGTTGACGATCATTCGAATCGTCGTCGTTTTTCCGGCGCCGTTTGGGCCAAGCAATCCGAACACCCGCCCCGCACGCACGGTAAGGCTGAGTTCCCTGACGGCCGTAAACTCCCCAAAACTCTTGGTTACCCCTTCGAGCTTTACAGTTATCTCGTTAGCCGCCATTTCGTTTCTTTGTGCCTTTTGTGCCTTTTTGTGGCTAAGCCTAACAGATGAAGGTTTTTTATTGCCACCAGAAGCGAATCTGATACATATTTACACCACGTCACCCCTGCATTTCGTAACCGGTAACTTATTTATGCGGTCTCGACACGTCTCCTGGATACTGTTGCTGTTTCTTCTGACCACCTGGTCAGCGACATCCGCTCAGACCACGCCCACTCCGTCGCCGACGCCCAAACCACAGGATGACGTTGTACGTGTTTACACGGAACTCGTCCAGACTGACGTGATGGTTTTTGACAAGCAGGGAAAGTTTGTCAATGGCCTGACTGCTAACGATTTCGAGTTGCGCATCGACGGCAAACCGCGCGCGATCGAGGGATTCGAACAAATCATCGCCGGCAGCGACGAGGAGAGCCAGCTAGCGGCCGCTCGCGGCACAACAACCATCAACGTGAAACGCCCGGTTCCCCTCGACCGCGGACGCATAGTCTTTTTCTATCTTGACGACTTTCACATGGACCTTACCGGTCTGAATTCTGCAAAGAGACTCATCACGCAGTTCATCGAAAAAGATATGGGCCAAAACGATCAGACCGCGATTGCGTCAGCCACCGGTCAGATCGGATTCCTGCAACAACTGACGACCGATCGCATGGTACTGCGAAAGGCATTGGATCGACTCAATCCGCGAGGTTATTCAGTTCGCGATGCAGACCGGCCACCGATGAACGACTATCAGGCCCTTCTGATTGATCGTCTCGATCGCCAGGTGTTTGATTTCTTCGTCGCCGAAACAATGCGAGTCAATCCGGGGATGCGGCAGGATACGGCTGCCGCGCTCGTCCGTGCACGCGCGATGCAGATCCAGTCACAATCCGCGCGCTTAAATCAAAACACGTTGACTGGCCTTGAGAGTCTGATCAAATCAGCCCGAAATCTTCCGGGAAGAAAAATTGTGTTCTTTCTTTCAGGAGGTTTTCTCGTCGATAACCGCCGCGGTGATGCGATTGATAAAATGCGGCAGATCACAAACGCAGCGGCGAAGAGTGGAGTTGTCATCTATTCAATGGATACTCGCGGCCTCGTTGCTTCGCTTCAGGATGCTGCGACGGAACGACCCTTTGATCCTTTTGGTCAACTCAGCCTCTCGGATCACCAGGAACTGACAGCGTCACAGGATGGCTTGAACGCACTCGCCGCCGACACCGGCGGCAAAGCGACATTCAATACGAACGATTTGCGAAAGGGACTCGCGCCTGCGATCAAAGAAACTTCCACTTACTATCTGCTGGCCTGGAAACCTGACGCCGAATCACAAAAGCAGGGAAGGTTTAGAAACCTCGAGGTCAAGCTGATTTCACGACCCGAGCTTACGGTGAGAGTTCGTAAGGGCTATTTCGATCTCGATCCCCCCACGCCGGTTACAGCGAAGGCAGAAAAGCAACCTCCACAAACTAAGACAGCTCCAGTTCAACTTCGAGAATCGATCGCGGCTGCATATCCCACAAGAGAACTGCCGATTCTCCTCAGTGCCGATTACTACGATTTGCCAAATAAAGGGCCGACGATCTCTACCGCGATTCAGATCCCGGGTGAGTTTCTCGGTTTTGCTGAACGACCCGATGGGAAGATTGCGGCCACCATCGACTTGAGTGCTGCTTACTTCGATGAAAAGGGCGTCGCTAAAACCAGTTTTATGGAGCGCATCGTGACTACTGCACCGAGTCTGGAACAGGCCAAGACTTATCGCAGCGACATCACGTACACCTACCCGGCACATTTACCGCCCGGCCTCTACCAGGTGCGAGTCGCAGCGCGTGATGACAAGAGTGGCAAGGTCGGGGCCGCGCACGCGTGGGTTGAGATACCAGATCTGACGAATAAGAAACTGGCGATGAGCAGTTTGCTCCTGGGTGAACGCACGCAGGCGACAATGACTAACATCTCGAATCCGGGCACGAGCCCCGTCGCGTTGAGTGCAAGCCATCGCTTCAGGCGTGAATCAACCTTGCGCTTTCTAATCTTTGCTTACAATACGGTGTTGTCTCCGGCGGACCAAAAGCCCGACGTTGTGGTCCAAACACAGATAGTCCGAGACGATCAGCCAGTGGTCACTACCGCGCTGCGGAAATTGACCACCGACGGTATTCTCGATATAACGCGCGTTCCCTATGCCGCGGAGATTCCGTTAGCTGAGCTGTTGCCGGGACGTTACGTGTTGCAGGTCACAGTAATCGATCGTACTTCGAAACAGAGCACTTCACGTCAGACCCACTTCGACGTCTACTGACTTTCCTTCGTGCCGAAACCCTGGAAACCGACAAAAGAACAACTTCTCGCCGCAACTGAAAAGACGGTTCGTGATGTGATCGCGCCTGACTTGCGTGTTCTTTTCTGTGGCATCAATCCCGGTCTCTACACGGCTGCCGTGGGCCATCACTTTGCTCGCCCGGGAAATCGCTTCTGGCCGGCACTCTACGCCGGCGGATTCACGGAGCGGCTGCTGTCACCGTTTGACGAGCGCGAGTTGTTGAAGAGTGGTTATGGAATCACGAACGTTGTTCAGCGTACGACCGCGTCGGCGGATCAGTTGAGGAAAGACGAGATCGTTGCGGGTGGCGAGCGTCTGCGAGCGAAGGTGCTTCGCTATCGTCCAAAAGTGTTGGCTGTGCTTGGAGTCGGCGCATATCGCACCGCCTTCAATAAGCCCAAGGCAAACGTGGGGCGTCAGGACGATCAGATCGGGCAAACAATTCTCTGGGTGTTACCAAATCCGAGTGGTCTGAATGCGAACTACCAGGCCGCCGATCTCGCGCGTCTGTTTCGTGAGTTGAAAGAATCCGTGTAATCCGTGGCTATAAATACGACAGCCACCAATCCTTTCGTCGTTGTTTCACTCCCGCAAACCATTTACACAACGGATACAGCAGTAGCACGCCTGCGATCCACGAGAGATAGACCACACCGAGATTGAAACCGACTCCCTCGGGCGGTGGGCCGAAGTTTAACGGCGCCTGAAACAGGAAGCTCGTCGGTTTGCCAAACACGAAATGCAACAGCAGCGAGATGAGGTGCGCCGTGTACCATTGCAGCAGATAGAAAAACAGCGGCACGCGACCAAACGTAACGAAGAAGTTTCGGATCCAGTTTCTCGGCGCTTCTGATTCAAAAAATGCGAGAGCCAGAATTGCTGGCCCAAGTGTCATCAGCAGGAAGAGTAGCGATGGCGGATACTTGGTCGTGTTCACAAACGAGAACACTGTGTAAACGATGTTCTTCTGAGACGACCACTTGGAAGGATCGCCGTAAAGGTCGACGGCGCGAAGGATTATGAACAGCAGTGTTGCCGAGCTACCGATGATTACCAGCAAGCGTTTGCGTGGCTGTGGGTGCCCTCGGTAAAGAGCGCCGAAAACATACCCAACCGCCATCACACCAATCCATGGAACGAGCGGATAAATCACAAACACCACCGGACTCGGCCAGTCGAGGATCGGAAATCCATCAAACGGCTGATGCAACAGTATGAGCAGCTTTGTGCCGAGGCTTGGAACGGGCGTATCCGGCCCCCGCCAACCGATAATGCGCTCGCCATCAAAAAGATTGTGCAGCGCGATCATCAACAAACCGAACGCCGCAATGACACTCTTCGGCAGATGAATTAACCCCGCCAGAACAATCATCGAGACGCCGATTACCCAGATCACCTGGAGGTACCCCACGAAACGATAGTCGGGATTGAAGGTGACTCCGACTTTTACGACCGTGATTTCGAGCACGATCAGCCATAAGCCCCGCGTCACGAGAAACCACGACAACTGCTTCTTACTCTTGCCACGCGCCCACTGCAGGTAAGCCCCCGTGCCCGCGAGAAACACAAATACAGGCGCACAAAAATGCGTGATCCATCGCGTGAGGAATAGTGCAACGTTTGTGCGTGATAAATCAGATGGATCAAACGCGAGGGCCGCGTTGTGAACGAAGTCCCTTGTATGGTCCAGCATCATTATTACCATAACTATGCCGCGAAGGAGATCGATCGAGTCTACACGTCGACGCGACGGATCTGTTGGATTCGGCAAATAGTCAGCCGCGGTTAGAGGAACTTCGTATCGATGGGGTTCGGGGGTAGCAGCCATAGCTTCTTAAAGTGAGAGACCGTTGTTGGACAAGGTCAGTACCGTAACGCGGTAGCGTCGGGTCGGACTGTATCTATAACGCTTACCCGACGCTACCGCGTTACGGTACTGACCTCATCTCCCAAACAGGATTACAATTCGATCGGTTGTGCTGATATGACTTGTTCGAGCGAACGCAGTGATTGCAATGTCTCTTTGCTCAATGGCGCATCGACTTCAATCACGGCCATCGCTTCACCACCACGCTCACGGCGTCCGAGATGAAAACGACTGATGTTTACGCCACCCTGCCCGA
>DASTVU010000128.1:0-13146 GCA_035758935.1 Pyrinomonadaceae bacterium
GTCCTGATCCTGAGTAGTTTCACGATGGCAATGGCCGTCTACTTCACTCAGGTTGGGAAGCAACGTCCGCAGATTCTTTGTCTAATACTCACCCTCGTGCTTGGTTTGACCTTCCTTGGCATCAAGGCCGTGGAGTATCACGACAAATACACCGACCATTTGATTCCGGGCTACTTGATACCCGGCAATCCGTTTGGTCCAGCGGTGCAAGGGCATGGAGAACCGCCCGATCACCACAAGCTGCACCTGCTTGGGAACGCAACGCTGCCCCAGGTCGAGATGTTTTACTGGATCTACTTCGCGATGACGGGTATGCACGCGCTGCACATGATCATCGGCGCCGGGTTGCTGACGTTTCTGATAATTTATTCAATCAAAGGCCGGTTCGATCCGGAGTATCACAGTCCGGTTGAAGTGATCGGACTTTACTGGCACTTTGTCGACATTGTGTGGATCTTTTTGTTTCCGCTGCTTTATCTGCTGGGACGCCACCTGGAGCACGGGTAGTTAATCGGAATGAGCGAACACATAGTTCCAGTCAGAGTTTACGTGACTATCTTCATGGTGCTGCTGGTGGGCACGGCGTTGACCGTCTGGGCTGCGTTTCAGGATTTCCCGTGGCAGCTCAACACGATCGTCGCGATGACTATAGCCATCACGAAAGCAACTTTTGTAGTGCTCTACTTTATGCACGTGCGCTACAGCGCACGCCTGGTTTGGGTAATTGTGGCGTCGGCTCTGTTCTGGCTGGTGATACTGTTCTCGCTAACGTTGAGCGACTACTGGACGCGCGGTTGGATTCCCAGTGCTTACTAGTTTTACTCGCCAGGTTGTAGCGTTGTTTCCCGCACCTCGATCACTCGCTTACACGAAGGGCAGTTCAAACGAATGGTGGCGTCTGAAGTTTTGATTGGCGCACTACAGAAAGGACAAGCGCCGTTAACTTCGTTGTGGTGGAAGAGGTCGCGCATCATAATCACCGGCAGGACGAGCCCGGCAATGAGTAGCGGGATACCAAAAATGAGGCCGATGGTCGCTCCCTGGCCCAGTGTCAAACTGATTACGAGACCGGCAATGAAGAGTACCAGGCCAATGCCAACGCTGAAGGAAAAGCTGTAAGCGCTGTCGAATGTCCGGCCTGATTTCGCAACATCTGGTCGATTGGCGTCCATCTTAAAACCTCCTGGATGCGTTGGAATGTACTGGGGAGACGCTAAAGAGCTTGGTAATTGACTTTTACTCCTCGATGGGAAGCATTGTCAAATGAATCCGCGTTATAGCCACAAAAAGGCACGAAAAGATCTGGCCACAAAAAAGCACAAAAGGCACATAATCAGGTGCCAGATCCTTTCTGTGCTTCTTGTGCTTTTTTGTGGCTAATCCTGTTCTTAAGCTATGGCCTATATGACATCTTTTGAAAGTTTTCTAAAACAGCAGGACGAAGAGGCGTGGTCCGCCACACTGACCACTTTATTGCGTGCAATTCACGAAGTAGATCGCAACGCAACACAGATCTGGTTTGCCTTTTATCCGTTATCACTCTTCCAGGCGCTCGAACAGGCCGAGGATCCGGAGACGCTTGCCCAGCGTTTGTTACTACAAGGCAAGTATTACCTGAAAGATCAGATTGATTCATCGCACACGTTTCTTTACGGACATCGTTACTGGCCCGAAGTGAAAGCCGCCGTGCAAAAACACGCCCATGGTTCGATCAGCGACAATCGCTTGCTTTCAGATCAGATTCAATCCGTGGCCCAGCAAGTCGCGACGGCGGCCAAGGTTGATGAGTCACTCGTGATCGGCATCACAGCGGTCGCTTTCATGACGATCCGCCAGGCAGGATTGGCAGCGTTTGAGGCCGCGCCCGGCCAGGTTCTTATTGATAAAAAACACGCGCGGAAGTCACCGGCCGATGTCCTACGCGAACGAGCAGTGGATGATAGTCAGGGCTTGTTCAGTTTTCTCAAAACAGTCGACAAGAAATGGACTGTCACCTACGACGAGAACGACGACCGTGCAAAGTATCGTTTGAATAACATCCAGGATCTTGCGTGGGGCGCTGCTGATGATCGCACGCGCAACTGGCGCGAGATTGATCCGCGGCGTGTTGAAGGACCGATCCCGGTTGAGTGTCGCTCGGCATCATGTGGAACGTGTTGGGTTGGAGTTCTCGGAGGCGCAGAAAAGCTCACTGACGTCGCTGCTCGTGAAGGAAAGAAGATTAAGGAATTTGGCTACGTTGACACGTCTGAATCGAAGCCATTGATTCGCCTCGCGTGCCAGGCACAGGCACTCGGCGCTGTTTCGATCGTGATTCCACCGTGGAATGGCGTTTACGGAAAGTATTTGAACAAACTGAAAGATTGATCTAGCCACAGATTTACACGGATGAACACAGATCCTTTTTCTGATCTGTGAAGATCCGTGAAAATCCGTGGCCGATTTTATGCCTACACCTCTACTCTACGTACTTGCTGCGGCTCTGCTCTGGAGTACAGGCGGGCTGTTCATCAAGTGGACCACGATCGGTGGGCTTGAACTTTCTTTCTGGCGCTCGCTCTTCGCTATCTTCACTGTCGCATTCTTCACGAGGCGGGAAGGCTTTGGCATAAATCGTCTCACCGCAGTGGCATCGTTTCTCTATGCTGTGCTGCTCATCCTGTTTGTTCTTGCAACTAAGACGACGACCGCAGCGAATGCGATCTTCCTGCAATACACGGCGCCGGTGTACCTGCTGATCCTCGAGCCGATTATTTATAAAGAGAAGTTTCGCCCGCCTGATCTGATCACTGTCGCTGTGTGTCTTGGGGGTATGGCGTTGTTCTTCGTGGGCCAACTGCGCCCGCAGGACGTCGCCGGAAACCTGATGGCACTCGCTTCAGGACTCTGTTTTGCTCTTTATTTTCTATTATTGAGACATCCGCGCGCGCGTGAAGTAAATCGCGCTTCATCGGTGATCTACGGAAACACTCTGGCGGTTATCCTGACAGCGCCGTGGGGACTCGCAACACTCACGAGCATCTCCGGCCATGACATCATCGGCGTCGCCTATCTCGGCATCATTCAACTGGGCGTTGCCTACACACTTTTCACACTCGGAATGGCACGCGGTGTGAGGTCCCTTGATGCCGGCATCATCTGTTACGTCGAACCGGTCCTGAATCCCGTCTGGGTGTTTTTGGTGCTCGGAGAAAAACCCTCCCGGTGGGCACTCCTCGGCGGCTCAATCATCATCGTCGCCGTCATCTGTCACATGATCCTTGACGCGCGAGGAAAACGGAAAGCGAACTCCCTACCCCTCGAAGCCGCCCACGGCTAATCCGTAATTTATCCGCGTAAATCCGTGGTTAAACCAACCAATTGGGGCGACTGTCGTAATAACTTGGCGTACGATCGGGATAACGTTTCTTGTATTGTCGATATCTCGCCAGCAACCTTTCGTAACGCTGGTCAGAAGATTTAACCCGCTTGTGTGGGATGGCACGCAGATGGTCCTCGATCTTCAGCATCCTGCGCGGTGAGAAACGCCAATCATAGTTTCCCAAATCGTAAAGACTTGTTAGACCATACCCTTTCAGCCGCCCGGTGAAGTCGACAAACGGATCGAAATAACTCAACGCCAGATCTCTGACAGATCGATAAATCGGTTTGCGTCCATGAAGCCCGGCATCACGCGAACGCGCTACTGATCCCCAATTTCCATCGACCTTGAATGCAAAAACGACATGGTCTAATAAGTCCTGCGATTCGAGATCAAGCAAGAAAGGCGGGTAACCATGCTGCTCCAAAATCACTGCCGCACTCACTGCCGCTTCGAGACAATGTGCTTCCTTTCGCTTCACTACCTCGCGAAACGATCGCATTGTGCCACCCTCGCGCTCCCAGTTGTAAGGCATCGAGCTGAAGAAACGTTGCACCTTCGCCGGAGTGTTGAGTCGTTGCACCAGTTGCCACTCAGCGGTCGTGAAGGACTTTTTATCGGGGATCATGCGTGAATCGCTAGACTTTGTTCGCCTATGAGACAAAAGCTGGTACCCGCACTTGCCTGAATCAACCGCAAATGTCAGACTTAACGAGCGTTAATGAACCTGCGTTCACACAGCTGGTCACGTTAGCGTAAATCATACTTAGGGATTTCCGTCGAAATTATTCCAGCAATGAACCAGCAGGCTACAGCTTCCAAAAAAACTCGCGCTGAACAAGAAACTGAAAATGAGGCAAATCGTCTCCGAGAGCAAGTGGACGACGCTCTGGCAGCAGTCGTCGCTCGTTCATCAGACGAGGTTGAATCGTTGCGAACCGCCGCCGATCGTATCGAGCGCGCCGCCCGCGACCTCGCCGACGCCTTGCGCCAACTCGCAGAACAGCGCAAGAGCCCGGACATCTTGTAATCAACCAACTGCCTCAATCTATCGCTCTATTGAACTTCTTTGTCTTTGATTGGAGACTGCTTAATGGCATCGATTCGCACGGCCGCAACAACTGAACATCTGGGCCGAAAGAATACCTCATACGAGTTGGATAACTACGGTATCAAAGAACCAGCTCGTGTTTACTGGAACCTCAACGCGCCCGAACTTTATGAAGAGATCGCGCGCCGCGAAGAAGGCGTTCTCTCAAACCACGGCGCCCTAATCGTCGACACGGGTGAACACACCGGCCGCGCTGCGAAAGACAAAGCCATCGTCCGCGAACCCTCGAGTGAAGATAAAGTTTTCTGGGGAGACGTCAACAAAGACTTTCCGCAAGAGAAATTTAATGCACTAAGAGATCGAATGATGGCCCACGCAAAGGGTCGCGATCTATTTGTGCAGGACACTTTTGTCGGTGCCTCTCATACATACCGTCTACCCATCCGTGTGATTAATGAACTAGCCTGGCACTCGCTGTTTGCGCGCACAATGTTCATCAGCGACACAACGGAATCAACGCCACACAAACCCGAATTCACGATCATCAATTTTCCGAGCTTTCAGGCTGACCCACAACGCGACGGAACGAGATCGCCAACGTTCATCCTGATGGACTTCAGCCAGCGGTTGGTCTTGATCGGCGGAACGTCTTACGCGGGTGAGACGAAGAAGAGCGCTTTCACGATCATGAACTACCTGCTTCCGCAACGCGACGTGATGAGTATGCACTGCTCGGCCAACATCGGCGCGGAAGGAGACGTGGCAATTTTCTTTGGTCTCTCCGGCACGGGAAAAACGACTCTCTCCGCCGATCCGGAACGTCGTCTAATAGGCGACGACGAGCATGGCTGGTCTGAGGATGGAGTTTTCAACTTCGAAGGCGGTTGCTACGCCAAAGTGATCAAGTTGTCGGCGGAAGCTGAGCCTGACATTTATCGGACCACAGAAATGTTTGGAACGATCCTCGAGAACGTTGTTTACGATGAAGTGACCCGCAAGATCGATCTCGACGACGCGCGCAAGACCGAGAACACGCGTGCATCGTATCCGCTGACCAGCATTGACAACATCGTGCCTGAAGGAAGCGCCGGCAATCCGCGCAACATCATCATGCTGACGGCTGACGCTTTTGGCGTGTTGCCGCCGGTCGCGCGTCTCTCGCCCGAACAAGCGATGTATCACTTCCTCTCGGGTTACACGGCGAAAGTTGCAGGCACTGAAAGAGGTATCACAGAACCCCAGGCGACTTTCTCGACGTGCTTTGGCGCGCCATTCATGGTTCTTCATCCCGGTGTTTATGCTGACCTTCTCGGTAAACAGATGGCACGTCATAATGCTGCGTGCTGGCTGGTTAACACCGGCTGGAGTGGTGGCCCATACGGCGTTGGAAAGCGCATGAAGATCAGCTACACGCGAGCAATGATTCGCGCGATTCTGAACGGCTCTCTGGCGCAAACCGAGACCACATCCGATCCGATCTTCGGCGTGAACGTTCCTGTGTCGTGTCCTGACGTGCCGAGTGAAGTGCTGCAGCCGCGCAACACATGGGAAGACAAGGAAGCCTACGATCGACAGGCGAAGGATCTCGCGCGACGCTTCAATGAGAATTTCAAGAAGTACGAGGCGGGCGTGTCGGAAGCTGTGAGGGCAGTAGCTCCGAAGGTAGTTTAACCACAGATGACACGGATCGGTGTTACCCCGGCGGCCAGCCTAGTGCGCGACCAGCCAACACGTGCACGTGCAAATGAAACACCGACTGTCCTGCGCCCGCACCAGTATTAATAACCGTCCGATAGGCCTCGTGCCCTAAGTCATTCGCGACGCGCGCACTCACGCGCAGCAAGTGCCCAAGCAGTCCCTCATCTTTCTGAGAAGCATCATCAAGTGATTCGAGGTGCTCGCGCGGAATCACGAGCACGTGTGTCGGCGCCTGCGGATTGATGTCGCGAATCACCACGCAACGATCATCCTGGTGAACAAAGTCTCCAGGAATCTTTCCCGTGATGATTTTACAAAACAGACAATTCTCGTCAGCCACTACAGTCCCCTCCTTATACCTAAACCGGTTCTAGAATCGGCGCCGTCACCACCGGCGAGATGATTCGTTCTATCTCGGCGCCAACCGCGCGCAGCTTTGCCTCGATCTTTTCGTAACCACGATCGATATGGTAAACGCGGTCGATCAGCGTCTCATTTTGAGCGATGAGCCCTGCGAGTACGAGTGACGCTGACGCACGCAGATCAGATGCGATCACGCGAGCTCCAGTCAAAGCAGTTGGACCATCAACGATGGCCGAGCGCCCATCGATGTGAATCTGAGCCCCCATGCGCTGAAGCTCCGAAGCGTGCATGAAACGGTTCTCAAACACAGTCTCAATGATTTCCGATCGTCCCTGCGCCTGCGTCATCAGCACCATGTACTGCGCCTGCATGTCAGTTGGAAAACTCGGATAAGGCTCGGTGGTTACGTTTGTTGCCTTTAGACCGTCGGGACACGAGACTTCCAAAGTAGTCGGATTAACTTCTTTGATAACGACGCCAACGTTTCTCAGTTGTGAGATCACGCTTACAAGATGATCCGGGCGGCAATCTTTGATCTCGAGTTGTCCCTGCGTCAGCGCGGCAGCGACGATAAAGGTTCCAGTTTCGATTCGATCGGGAATGATCGTGTGCTCTGCGCCGCCGAGCGACTCGACGCCTTCGATCTGTATCGTCTCTGAACCGGCGCCGTTAACTCGGGCTCCCATCTTGTTCAGTAGGTCGGCAAGATCGACGATCTCGGGCTCGCGCGCTGCGTTGTGAAGTGTGGTTGTGCCGCGCGCGAGCGTTGCGGCCATCATCAGGTTTTCAGTACCGGTGACGGTGACTTTGTTGAAGTGAATGTCAGCGGCGTGTAAACGCCCATCTTTCGGCGCACGCGCAACGACATTTCCCGCTTCGAGTTTTACTTCCGCCCCAAACTTCTCAAATCCCGCGAGGTGCAGATCGATCGGCCGCGTTCCAATCGCGCAGCCACCCGGCAGCGAGACTTTTGCTTTTCCAAAACGAGTAAGCAATGGTCCGAGTGCGAGAACCGACGCGCGCATTGTCTTCACGAGTTCGTATGGCGCCTCAAAGAGTTCGATGTGAGCTGCGGTGATCTTATGAGTCCGGAGTTCTGGCGTGAGAACAGTTGCGCCGACGTCTTCGAGCAACCGGCGTTGCGTGATGATGTCGCGCACGTACGGAATATTGTGGAGGGTAACGGTTTCAGGCGTGAGCAGCGCCGCTGCCATGCAAGGCAACGCCGAGTTTTTGGCACCGCTAATCGAAACTCTGCCGTGAAGTGGGCGGCCACCCGAGATACGAAACTTGTCCACGATGCGGGACAGAGTAAACGAAAGCCGCAAAGAAGCGCAAAGCAGATTAGCCACAAAAAGGCACAAAAAGCACAAATGATGAAGAATAGTCGAGATCCCTAAGTGATCTCTTTCATTTTGTGACTTTTGTGCTTTTTTGTGGCTGAACTCTCTTGTGGCCGAAAAACAAAAGTGCGACAGGAAATCCTGTCGCACCTTCGTACCGCCCTCTTGCTCGCACACCTACTCGTTGGCTGTAGCGCGTTTGACATGAACCCCGCCGTTTGTGGTCATTGCTTTGACCATTGCTCCCCCGGAGCCGAGGTTTACTGCAAGCTGTTTATTGATTCGACCCTGCACAGTTACCGGAAAATCAACACTCACACTTCCGTTTACTGTTCCTGTTTGCAGGTTAGCCGAGTAATTCTCAGGCAAGGTCATGATCACACCGCCGTTGGTCGTGCTGACGTCGAGACTTTCGCCATCCCAACGATCGCCGGTCAACTCAATCACGAGGCCGCCATTCGTCGTTGAACCGCGCACGGCGCCACCGACGCGTCTGAGAACCACGCCGCCATTCAATGCCGTGAAATCAATACGGCCATTGACGTCGGCGATTGCGATACCACCGTTATGCGTCTCGATTGAAAGGTCAGAGCGGCGCGGAACGAACACTTCGTAGCTCACGTTCCAGTTATAGTCCCGGCGAGTTTCGGGACCACTGGCAAAAATCTTCGCACCACTGGTTTCGATTCGAATCTGCCGCGATAGCGCCTCCGCTTCCGCCGCAGTCGGCGCGCCAGTTTGAACACGCGCTCGCACCAGAACCTGATTTTGATCCCAACCTTTTACGTTGACGCCTCCATTTTGCCTGCCGTCGATTGCAATCGTCCCGCCACTCAACGCGAGGGTTTGCTCTCGAATCTCGCAATTGCCGACCAGCCTGTCGTTGTACCAGCTGTCCTCACGACAAGTCAGCGAACGATCTTTATCTTTACTTTTATCTTTCTGCGACAGGACTGCGATTCCAGTTGAGGTCACCAGCGCAGCAATTAACACACTTCGGCCTAAGAACCTGTACATGACTTCGGTCTCCTTACAATGTCTGGGGTTGTCTAGTTTCTTCGCTTTTCGCGGCTCTGAAGCATAAACACCACACGAGTCAGGGTTGTGACACGAATTTGCTCACGCCTTTTGCAGGACCACGATACGCGGAATTCCCTGCAAATCAGGCCGGATTTCACGCAGCGTCCAGGCGCTGCCATTGATTAGACTTTCGACAGCCTCTCCCTGGTCGTATCCGATCTCCATGAGCATATACCCGTTTGATTTGATAAAGGCCGGCCCTTCATCGATTAATCGACGAATGACGCTAAGACCATCTCCACCGGGAGACAATGCAACGAGTGGTTCATGATCTCTGACTTCGCGTTGTAGCCCTTCGAACGCCGCCTCGGCGACGTAAGGAGGATTGGAAACTATCAGATCGAACTCGTAATCCAGTGAATCAAGCGAGTTGAAGCAATCGGAAACGACGAATAGCGTCCGGTCAGCAACCGACTGGTTCTGCGCATTGATTTTCGCTATCTCAAGCGCAGCAGGCGATTTGTCGATCGCCACTGCACGAGCGTTTACGATTTCACACAGCAACGTTACGGCAATACACCCGGATCCCGTTCCTACGTCGCAGATGAGCGGCGCTGCACCAGTCTCGCCAACTTTCTGAAGGGCCGCTTCCACCAGCAATTCAGTTTCCGTCCGCGGAATCAAGACATCAGGCGTCACTCGAAACTCGCGGCCGTAGAAATCCTGAACGCCGGTGATGTATTGCAACGGCTCCCCAGCAGCACGCCGTTCGACGAATTCTCGCAATCGGGTCAACGAATTTTCGTCCGTTTCATCTTCCGCATGACTGATCAGAAACGTCCGATCCTTCCCGAGAATGAATGACAGCAACGATCCCGCCTCGCGCCGTGCATCAGGCACACCTGCGCTTTCCAACACCCGCGCTGCGTCTCTTATGATTTCCCCAATCGTCATCAACTTTCCGGAACCAATCTCACCTTCCAACTGAATACTAACCGACAGCTTTCAACAAAATTCTTTTTTGTGCATTTGTGCCTCTTTGGGGCTACGTCTTTACACGTGCAGCTTTGCGGCCTGGAACCAACTCGTGATTCAATCTTTTAACTAAGCATAGAACGAGTCTCGTTCCTCCCGTGACGCAGGACCCCGCGGCTAACAAGCTTCGGGGTTCTGTCGTAAAAGGGGCGGAGTTTAACAACGTTGGCACGAGGGCGCCGTGGGTACACTTTCCAAGAGCTGTCTG
Source organism: Pyrinomonadaceae bacterium (assembly GCA_035758935.1). GTDB lineage: Bacteria > Acidobacteriota > Blastocatellia > Pyrinomonadales > Pyrinomonadaceae > PSRF01. The sequence goes on from DASTVU010000128.1 coordinate 10,080, forward strand.
TTGTTCGTACTGAATTGGCTTGACGCTCAACTTACGCTGCTATGGATTCGCTTAAACGTCGCTTCCGAAGGCAATGCGTTGATGGCTCGCGTCCTCGAACACGGCGAGTTGACCTTCTTCGGCGCGAAGATCGCCATCGGCGGTTTTGCCGCTTACATTCTTTACCGTTGTGGTCATCTACCCATCGCCAGGCACGGTCTCACTGCCGTTCTCGGTATCTATGCGTTTCTGATGTTGATCCACGCTGCGACCGGTTGCGTGGCCCTCGGCTGGCAGGGACCGATCATCGTTCTTGGCTTCATCGAAAACCTTCCGCACGCTTTTCTTTCACTCTTCGTTTAGACAAAAACGAAACTCGCCTCAACCGTCCTGCGTTGGTACAATCACCTCGCAACGGCACCCGTTTTGCGAGCATCCTATGTCCGATTCTTGGCTCTGAGCCAAGATCCACAACTCTAGAGAGGGAAGAAGCTTTATGTATAGACTTTCCGCCCGCCAGATTCTTTTCATTGCCCTTATTACAGGATTGTTTGCCGCCGGAGCGGTTGTTATTTTTGACCGCATATCAAACCGTTTTCAGCCTTCGGAGGCGGCGTTCACGGAGAATGCTCCCGCTGGAATCACCGATCCAAGCACTTCAACCGACGAACAAAACAATATCGAAGTTTATCGCACCCTTAGTCCAGGTGTAGTGTTCATCCATTCCACGTCGTATGCGCGCGACTTCTTTGGCTTTGTCGAACCGCAGCAAGGTTCGGGTTCGGGGTCTATCCTGGACCAGCAGGGTAATATTCTGACGAATTATCACGTTATAGAGGGCGCTCAGAAACTTTCCGTCAGCATGGGTGGAAAGAAAGATTATCCGGCAGTTGTCGTTGGCGGCGATCCGGACACTGACCTGGCCGTGATTCGTTTGACCGAAAAACCGGCTGGTGCACTCACCGTCGTGCCGCTGGGCGATTCAGAAAAGCTCGTCGTTGGCCAAAAGGTGCTCGCGATTGGTAATCCGTTTGGTCTTGATCGAACACTGACAACCGGTGTCATCAGTGGATTGCAGCGACCGATTCGTGCCCGCAACAACAGGCTGATCGAAGGTGCGATTCAAACAGATGCATCAATCAATCCGGGCAATTCGGGTGGACCACTGCTTGATTCGCACGGGCGTATGATTGGTATTAATTCTCAAATCCTTTCGCCGTCGGGAAGTTCTGCGGGTGTTGGTTTTGCAGTGCCGGTGAGTATCGCAAAACGAGTGGTGCCGCAGTTACTGCAGAACGGTCGTGTACGTCGTCCGAAGCTTGGTATCAGCACACGTGATATTTCGTCGCTACGAAATCAGATCGACTTGCCTGTTGAAGACGGTGTTCTGATTTACCAGGTAGCGCGTGGTGGTGGCGCGGCTGTTGCCGGTTTGCGCGGCGTTCAGCAAACCGAGATGGGCGACGTTGAGCTGGGCGATATAATCGTTGGCATTGATAACGACAAGGTGGGGAATTCAGACGATCTGTTCCGAGTGCTCGATAAACATCAGATTGGCGACACGGTTCAGGTTCAAATCTGGCGCGACGGCAGGCGTATGTCTGTGCCGGTGCGGCTGATGGAGTCACCTGACTCGCGGCGCTGACGTTTATGTAAACTCAGGCCTATGCACCAGACGACCCACTTTTTCAATTTGGGTTATGGCTGGCTCTGTAAACATTGCAGCGCGGAGGCCGCAGAGCGTAAACATCACGGACATCACCAACACGGTGCACAACGGCCACAAGGTCCGGCACTGGCGCGTTGGGTTGAGGAACAGCACTGGCGGGGGCTCGTATGCCCCCGCTGTGGCATTTCTGAGCAGATCAGCAGATAAGCCACAAATCCGCGTTCATCCGCGTGAATCCGCGGCAAACTCTTCCTCGTAATCACGCAAGCTACGCGTAATCACATCCTGCGCTTCCGCGCGATCGTAAACATCCACGATCTCAACCTTCTTGTCTTTATCACTCGGAAGCTGTTTGTAACTCAGAAAGTAATGCTTCAGCCGATCGATTAGTCCCTGCGCCACGTCACGGATCTCGACGATTTTGCCGTAGGCAAGATCTGACTCCAGTACAGCCACGATCTTATCGTCGGCCTCATTTCCATCAATCATACGTAGCCCGCCAATCGGGCGCGCGTGCAGGAAGAAGCTGCCGTGTGTAAACGACTTTTCCGATAAGACACAGATGTCCATCGGATCTTTGTCGCCTTCAATCCCCTGCCGACCAGTCCGGATCGCGCAAAGTTCGGCCACTTCGCGCCCGCAGTAGGTTTGCGGGATAAAACCGTAAAGCGTAGGCGACATCGAGGAGAAACGCTGGGGCCGATCGACCCGCAGGTGACCCGACCACTTATCGAGTTCATATTTCACTGCGTCGGTGGGGACGATCTCGATGTAGGCGTTGACGAGTTCTGGCGTTCTGGGCCCTGGTGTTACGCCGTGCCACGGATGTGCCTGGAATAGTTGTTTGTTCATCGGCCGATGATAAAATGCCGGGAGCCCGAAACAAAAGTCTTTATGGCAGCCACTGCTGAAATCATCACCAAGCCGCTAGCAAGCGCGATCTCATTACGTTGGATCATTAGCGGGCGCGACGACGCGATCTGGTTTATCGGTTCGGTCGTTTCGAGTTACGTGCTGCTGATTCTTTACGTGAGCGGGCTCGTTCCACTCGTTCCGATGGTTGCGGCATGGGCCATACTGATTGACGCGCCACACGTCTTCGGCACTTTCTCACGCACCTACTTTGATCGCACTGAAAGAAAGAATCGCGCGCGTTTGCTTTGGGGATCGCTGTTGTTCTTCGCGATTGGACCAGCGATGGTGCTTGCCGGGGCGGGATTTGTGTTCTTCTTCGTGGCAGCACTGTGGGCTTACTACCACCTCGTCAAGCAGCACTATGGTTTCATGGTGCTCTATAAAAAGAAAAATGGCGATCTGGCACGAATCGACAACGCTCTCGATCGCATGTTGCTGCTCTTCGCTTTCAACTACCCATTTGTGGAGTTTATCGCGAGGGATCCGGAGGCGATGGCTCGCGTA
>DASTVU010000129.1:0-6013 GCA_035758935.1 Pyrinomonadaceae bacterium
GAACGCGAAGATCCCGATGCTGACGCCGTCTTCGACAAATCCCGAAGTCACCAAGAAAGGCGACTTCATCTTCCGCAGTTGCTTCATCGATCCCTACCAGGGAGCGGCGATCGCACAGTTTGCGGCCAAGACACTCGGCGCGAAGACCGCCGCGATCATGGTTGACCGGAAGAACGACTACTCGACCGGACTCGAGAAAGTCATCAACGAAACTTTCGCCAGGTTTGGCGGCAAGATCGTCGCGACACAGTCGTACCAGGAAGGTGACCAGGACTTCAACGCACAATTGACGTCACTAAAGGGCTCGAATCCCGAAGTCATTTTCGTACCGGGTTATTACAACGACGTAGGCTTGATTGCGAAGCAGGCGCGTGACAAAGGCATCACGGTCCCGCTGATCGGCGGCGACGGCTGGGATTCAGAACAGCTTTACAAGATCGGCGGCACGGCCCTGAACGGTTCGTATTTCACCAACCACTACTCACCATTCGACACCGATCCAAGAGTGGTCAAGTTTGTTAACGATTATAAAAAACTCTACAACAGCACACCTGACGCGCTCGCAGCCACCGCTTACGACGCCGCGAACATCATGTTCGACGCCATCAAACGTTCCAAGTCGCTCAGTGGACCAGACATTCGCGACTCCCTGGCAGCCACGAACGCCTTTCCCGGTGTGACCGGCACCGTTACCTTCAACCAGCAGCGTGACGCCGTTAAGCCGATCGTCATGATCGAGATCAAAGACGGTGGCACATATGCGGTGAAGGAACGCGTCAATGTGGAAGGTGCGGCGGCTCCACCGGTAGCTTCAAACTCGGCACCAGCACCAGTTAAGGCGGCCAACCCGTGATCACGGCCCGCCCGGTTCTCGGACGCAAGCAACAGTGAATCACGAGTATGAGCACGTTCCTCCAACAACTAATTAACGGTATCTCCCTGGGCGCAATCTATTCGCTGATTGCGCTCGGCTATACGATGGTTTACGGGGTACTGAAGCTGATCAACTTTGCCCACGGCGACGTGTACATGGTTGGCGCCTTCATGGGCTATTACCTCGCCAACGGACTCGGCGCGCGCGGCGCACAAACACTCGGACTGAGTGCAGACGGTCTCATCGCACGCGGATTACTCGGTGGTGGCACGCTGGAACCATCGTTGATCACTGCGCTGGTCGTGATGCTGCTGGCGATGGCGATTTGTGCGGCGATAGGCGTCGTTATCGAACGTCTGGCTTATCGTCCGGTCCGCAAGTATTCGCGATTGACCGCGCTGATCACTGCGATTGGCGTTTCGCTTCTACTCGAAAATGGCGGTCAGGTTGTTTTTGGAGCCGAGCCGAAGTTCTTCCCCGAACTCTTTACGAAACGAAATATCGACCTTGTCGGCGGCGCGAGTATCAACAGCGCCGACATCGTCGTACTGATCATCGCGCTCGCGTTGATGGTCGTGTTGCAGTTGATCGTCTATCGCACGAAGACGGGGCGCGCGATGCGTGCGGTATCTTTCAACTTGCAATCAGCGAAGTTGATGGGCATCAATACCGATCGCATTATCGCTTTCACGTTTGCACTCGGATCGGCACTCGCCGCAGCAGCAGGCGTTCTGGTTGCGATTCGTATCCCGCGAATCGATCCTTTGATGGGTATCCTCGTCGGACTGAAAGCGTTCGTCGCCGCAGTGCTTGGCGGTATCGGCAACATTCCCGGGGCAGTACTGGGCGGGTTGTTGATTGGCATTACTGAGACGATGGTCGTCGGTTACCTTTCGCCAACTTATAAGGACGCAGTTGCCTTTGCGATTCTGATCTTGATACTACTTTTCCGGCCTTCCGGCCTACTTGGGACGGTCGCCCAGGAGAAAGTCTAAAACCATCCTCAGATTACACGGAATATTTTAAGGAACTGTAATCTGCGTAATCTGTGGACTGGATTGATATGCCTCGGTATCTTCGTAATCTCATCATTGCGCTGATTGTGATCGGCGTCCTTTACGGACTGGATTTTGTCTTCCAGGCAGGGCTAATCAATCCTTATTACAGCCGCATCCTGATGCTCTGCGGCATCTCGATTACTCTCGCAGTTTCACTCAATCTCATCAACGGTTTCACGGGTCAATTCTCGATCGGCCACGCCGGCTTCATGGCAGTCGGCGCGTATTCATCGGCGTATTTTTCCGTCACCTACGGAGCGAATCTGGCGAATTCACTCGGCGGTGGAAAACTCGGCTGGGTTGTCGCGCTACTCCTGGCCACGATCGTGGGCGCGATTGTTGCCGGAGTCGCCGGTCTCGCAGTAGGAATTCCCTCGTTGCGTTTGAAGGGCGACTATCTCGCGATCGTCACGCTTGGATTTGGTCAGATTATCGTTGTCTTTCTCAACAACATCGAGGCTGTCGGCGGCGCCCGCGGGTATTCCGGAATTCCAATCGTCAAGAGTTTCTTCTGGATCTTTCTCATCGCGGTTCTGACGATTGTCATCGTCTACAACATCGTCAACTCCGCTTTTGGACGCGCGCTGATCTCGATTCGTGAAGACGAACTTGCGGCCGAAGCGATGGGCGTAAACACCACGCGCTACAAAGTAATGGCGTTTGTCATTTCGTCGGCGATGGCGGGCGCGGGCGGTGTGTTGCTGGCCCACTTCGATGGTTATCTCAATCCGAAATCTTTTGAGTTCATCAAGTCGTTCGAGATCTTGATCATGATCATTCTCGGCGGGCTGGGATCGATTGTGGGTTCAGTACTGGGCGCGATTGTTTTGACGATCCTACCTGAAGGACTGAGAGGCTTCGCCGAGTATCGCATGGTGATCTATTCGCTATTGCTGATCATCCTGATGATCACGCGGCCACAGGGATTGTTAGGTTCGACGGCTGCGTTTTCAGGAATTCGCAGGCGCTTCAGGCGAATGACTGAAGGCCCCGGCGGAACGGCAAGCTCAGCGACACAAAGCGAGACTTCAGTCGGAGGTGAAAATCCCCGATGAGCACCAACGGTTCGCCAGTCGTCCTGCAAACTGACAAAACAACGATTCGTTTCGGCGGACTGTGCGCCGTCAACGAACTCGATATGTCCGTGAAGAAAGGCGAGATCTACGGGCTGATTGGACCAAACGGCGCCGGCAAGACGACGATCTTCAACCTGCTTACGGGAGTTTACCAGCCGACATCCGGCACGATTCATTTCAACGGCCAGCGGATTGATGGTCTGCGTCCATATCAGATCGCGGCGCGTGGTGTCTCGCGAACGTTCCAGAACATCCGCCTGTTTCCGAGTATGACGGTGCTCGATAACGTCATGACGGCCTGCCACATTCACATGGGCCAGAACCTGATCGACGCCGTCTTGCGCACACCGCGATTCAGCACTGACGAAAAGAAACACCGCGAATACTGTTTCGAGCTACTCGAGATATTTGATCTCGCTCGTGTTTGTGACGAAGGTGGCACGAGCCTGCCGTACGGTTCGCAGCGGCGACTGGAAATTGTCCGTGCCCTCGCGACCAGACCGCAGTTGCTGCTTCTGGACGAGCCCGCCGCAGGCATGAATCCTTCGGAACAGGAAGATTTGATGCACCTGATCAAACAGATCAGAGATCGTTTCGGACTTACGATTCTGCTCGTCGAACACAACATGAAAGTGGTGATGGGCGTTTGCGAGCGCATTCAGGTGGTGGACTACGGCAAATCGATCGCCCTGGGTCTGCCGCAGGAGATCAAGAACGATCCGAAGGTGATTGAGGCGTATTTAGGAGATTAAAACCCATCCACAGATTACACAGATTCTTTTAAAAATCTGCGTAATCTGTGGATGGGATTGTCAGTATGCTTACCCTCGAAAACGTTTCCGTAAACTACGGCGCCATCGAAGCCCTGACCGGCATTTCGCTGCACGTCGAACAGGGTGAAGTCGTCACGCTTATCGGCGCCAACGGCGCGGGCAAGACGACCACGCTTCGCACCATCACCGGTCTGCTTGAGCCGCGCTCGGGAAAGGTCACGTTCGAAAACGAGGACATCAGCGGCGAGGCAACGCACAAGCTTGTCGCCCGCGGTATCTCGATGTCGCCCGAAGGACGTGGCGTCTTCGCAAATCTCACTGTCCGCGAGAACCTTCAGATGGGCGCGTATCTGAACACGAATAAGAAGGGTGTCGCCGCCGACATGGAACGCGCATTCAAGATGTTTCCGCGTCTCAAAGAACGCGAATCACAGAAAGCCGGAACTTTGTCAGGTGGTGAACAACAGATGCTGGCAATGGGTCGCGCGCTGATGTCCAATCCACGACTGTTGCTCCTTGACGAGCCGTCGCTTGGTCTGGCGCCACTCGTGGTCCATACCATCTTCGAAGCAATCGACGAAATTAAGAGCAAGGGGACTACGATTCTTCTGGTCGAACAAAACGCACACGCAGCTTTGGGTCATTCCGATCGCGCGTACGTTCTGGAAACCGGAAGAATAGTTATGGAAGGTCCATCAAAAGACCTGGCCAATGATCCCAGGATTAAAGAAGCCTATCTCGGTGAATAGTTCTACCGTCCGTCGCCAATCAATCTTTAATTTAAAAGGGCGACCTCGGACTACTCACAAACTGCGAGCAGTACTCATACCAGTCGCCATCATCCTGATGGCCCTTGCCTTCTCCTGTACCAGACCAAACGACAACAACGACACACCGAATCGCAGCACGATCAAGATCGGCTATTTTGGCGATCTGACTGGGCCAACATTCAACTTCGGGCAGTCGGCCTATAACGGCGTGCTGATGGCCGCAGCGGAAGTAAATCTAAACGGTGGCATCAACGGGCGACAGATCGACGTCGTCATCGAAGACGACAAAGGCAGTCCGGAAGAAGCGGCACGTTTGACTGCAAAACTCATCGACCAGGACAAGGTCGTGGCGATCATCGCGGGCGGCACGTCAGGTAACAGCCGCGCTGCTGCACCTAAGGCTCAGGCATCTCATATTCCCTTCATTTCGCCATCGTCAACGGATCCGGCAGTTACACAAGTCGGCAGTTACATCTTTCGCGCCTGCTTTGTCGATTCGTTTCAGGGTGAAGTGATGGCACGTTTCGCCGTAAACACGCTCAAAGCGCAGAAGGCTGCGGTTATCTACGACTTCAACTCGCCGTACGGACGCGGCCTGACACAGTATTTCGACACCAGTTTCGGAAAGCTTGGCGGACGGATTGTGAGCGAGCAGTCGTACACGCAGGGTGACGCCGATTTCAAAGGACAGTTGAGTACGATCAAAGCCGCGGAACCTGACGTGATCTACATCCCCGGTTATTACGGCGACGTGGCTCTTATTGCCAAACAAGCACGAATGATCGGCCTGACGCAGCCCCTACTTGGTGCTGACGGGTGGGATGCACCGGAACTCTGGCAACTGGGGGGCGATGCACTGAATGGAGCTTACATCTCAACGCACTACTCCATCGACAATCCTTCGCCCGCGATTCAATCGTTTGTCGAACAATACAAACAACGTTACAGCAACCTGCTTCCGGATGCTCATGCGGCACTCGCTTACGACGCTGCACGACTGTTGTTTGATGCGCTCGCGCGAATCGGATCGACTGACAGCGACAAACTGCGCGAGGCTTTGGCCCAGACAAAGAACTTCGCAGGGGTGACGGGTGTGATCAGTATGGATGCCGATCGTGATGCAGTGAAGCCTGCGGTTGTTTTGAAGTTGGAAGACTTGAAGTTTATTTACCAGGAGACGATCCAGCCAGACGTTGTGCAACCAACTCCTTCACCCAGCCCGTCTCCCAGTCCGACAAAGAAGCGCTAGGTTTTCGTTTATTTTTTTTCGCGTCAAATGTGAAGTCTGCGTTACGACTCTCGCCCGGTACCCCGCAGGCATATGGGGTCTGCGGCCATTTCAATAATATCCAGCTTTGGAGGCGTACCTTTGAGTGTGATCGTGCCGGCGATGCTGGTTTCGTTGCCGGCTCTTGCTTGAAACTTAATAGTAGCGAGACCAAAATTAAGATAAACAATGGAA
>DASTVU010000130.1:0-14679 GCA_035758935.1 Pyrinomonadaceae bacterium
TCCTTATGAGTGAATGCAGAACTCAACGCGTACGGCACGCCGATAAAACCGCCGACGGTCGATAAGACTGCCAGCACGATCAACGGCACGGTCATCACCCAGGGCGACTCGTGCGGTTCAACTGGACCATGATGATGATCACCCGGTTCCTGGTGTTTCGACTCGTGAGTCTCGCGAAAGCGCTCACCACCCCAGAAGGTCATCACCATCATCCGCGTCATGTAAACCGCGGTCAGAAGCGCAGTAAGCGCACCAATGAACCAGAGAAACTTGCTGAACCCAGTCGAGGGCAAGCTAAATGCTGGCGCACTCCACGTCTTCCAGAGGATCTCATCCTTCGAAAAGAAACCGGCAAAAAAAGGAAAGCCGCTGATCGCAAGCCAGCCGGTGACCATCGTGGCGAACGTAATGGGCATGTACTTCCTGAGTCCACCCATGCGTCGCATGTCCTGCTCGTGGTGCATGCCGTGAATCACTGATCCCGAACCTAGGAACAACAGCGCCTTGAAGAACGCGTGCGTGATGACGTGGAAGATCGCGGCGGTAAATGCGCCGACGCCACACGCCAGGAACATGTATCCGAGCTGTGAAATCGTCGAGTAAGCAAGAACTTTTTTGATGTCGTTTTGTGCGAGACCGATTGTGGCAGCGAAAAGTGCGGTGGCTGCGCCGATGACGGCGACGATGAACATCGCAGTGGGTGCGTGTACAAAGATCTCGGAGCAACGCACGATCATGTAGACGCCCGCGGTGACCATTGTTGCGGCGTGAATCAACGCCGAAACAGGTGTCGGTCCGGCCATCGCATCCGGAAGCCAAACGTATAAAGGTATTTGCGCGCTCTTTCCTGCTGCACCAATAAACAGCAGCACGGCGATGGACGTCGCCCCACCTGCAAGAATTGCTCCGGCCGTGAACGGTTCGACTTGCGCAGTCTTAAAGAACGAAAGCGCCGTGTGCGTTACTTCACCCGCGGCTGGATTTGCAAAAAAGCTGACTGAACCGGTGACGAAGAACGTCAGCATGATTCCAAGGACGAATCCCCAGTCGCCGATGCGGTTTGTGATGAAAGCCTTCTTCGCGGCGTCGCCGGCTTCCTTCTTGTCAATGTAATAACCAATCAGCAGGTACGAGCAGAGGCCCACGCCTTCCCAGCCAACAAACATCAACACGAAGTTGTCGCCGAGCACGAGCGTCAGCATCGAAAACATGAACAGGTTGAGAAACGCGAAGAAGCGATAGAAGCCTTCCTCACCGTGCATGTATCCGACGGCAAAGACATGAATAAGAAATCCGACAAAAGTGACGAAGAGCGCGTACGTTCCGCTCAGGCGGTCCATCGCGAGCGCGAAGTCGGCGCGGAAAGTTCCGACCTGCAACCACGTCCAGATGTGATCGAGCACCGGCGTCTCTGACCGCAACGCGCCGCCCGACATGAACGCGAGGTAAAAAGCAACGAGTGTCGAGATCGCCACCGACCCACAGGCGACTATGCCGATAAACTTTTCATTTCGCACACGTCTGCCGACGAACCAATTGATGGCCGCACCAGCCAGCGGAGCAAAAATAATCAAACTGAGGAGATTGTTTTCCATTAGTTCTTTGAGTTTTGTTCTTTGTGCTTAGTCAAAAACAAAGCACTAAGAACAAAGCACAAAGCCCCAAAATCACAATTTCAGAATACTCGCCTCATCCACATCCAACGTCTCACGATTGCGAAAGATGGCGATAATGATTCCCAAACCCACCGCAGCTTCGGCGGCCGCGACCGTCATGACGATGAACACAAAAAGTTGTCCCGTGACATCCTGAAAAAAACTGGCAAACGCAACAAACGTCAGGTTCACTGCATTCAGCATCAACTCAATGCACATGAACATCGCAATGATGTTGCGCTTGATGATCACACCCGTCACGCCGATCGTGAAAAGGATCGCCGAGAGTGCGAGATACCATGAAAGCTGTGGTTCCATCATCTTAAAACTCCATCCACAGATTACGCAGATTCATGCCTGTTTCTGTTATCGACACCGAGCAGCCGTGCTGCTTCATCAGTCGTATCGGTCTCAACGGCCGTTAGATCGCCAGGGGCAGCGTTCGAGTCGATCATTGAACGTGGGAACAGTTGTGCTCCCGGAATTACACGCGCAGTCGGCGACAGCAACCCGCCGCGACGGGCGAGTGTCATCGCACCAACAATTGCCATCAGCAGCAGTATCGACGTGATTTCAAACGGCAAAAGGTATCTCGTAAACAATTGCGAGCCGATCGAGTGTGTAAGTCCGACGTCTACGCCATTGGACGTTGGATTTACTCTGAACTCCTGCACCGAGACGAGAATGAAGGCAACCTCTGCAATCAGAATCGCTGCCAGCGCGACAGCCGTAGGCAAGAGAAACTTGAGACGCTTGCGCTCACGCTCTTCCTGCTCGACGTTGAGCAGCATGATCACAAAGACGACGAGCACCATGATCGCGCCGGCATACACAATCACCTGGACCGCCGCAATAAAGGGCGCCGCAAGCATCACGTAAAGGCAGGCGAGTGAGATAAAAACGCCGACGAGCGAGATCGCGCTGTAGAGCGGATTGCGCTGAGCAACCACCGCCAGTGCGCATCCAATCGCGAGCCCTGAGAACAGAATGAAGAGAAGCGCCAACATCACAAACTCGGGAACAGGAAGATCAATGTGGCTGTAATGAAGATACTTAGCAGCGCCAGTGGCAAAAGGATCTTCCAGCCGAAGTCCATCAACTGATCAAAGCGAAAGCGCGGTAGCGTTCCACGCAGCCAGATGTACATAAAAAGAAAGAAGATAACTTTTAGTAAGAACCCGATCGCGCTCACGAGCCCGAATAAGAACGAGCCGCGTCCAAAAATATCTTCCGCAAACGGCACGTTCCAGCCGCCCAGAAAGAGCGTCGTGGCGAGCATCGAAACCGTAAACATGTTGATGTATTCAGCAAGGAAGAACAGCGCAAACTTCATCGCGCTGTACTCCGTGTGAAAACCGGCAACGAGCTCTGTTTCTGCTTCAGGAAGATCGAAAGGGACGCGATTCGTTTCGGCGATAGCGGCAGTCAGGTAGACGATGAATCCGAGTGGATTAAAGAGAATGTTCCACCGCATCCCGTGCCAACCTGATTGGTGCTCAACGATCTGCGCCAGATCCAAAGTCCCGGCAAGTAAAATCACACCTACCAAACTCAATCCGAGCGCAAGCTCGTACGAGATCATCTGGGCCGACGAACGAAGGCCGCCCATCAAACTGTATTTGTTGTTGGAAGACCATCCCGCAAGCATGATTCCGTAAACGCCGATTGAAGTAATACCCAGCACGTACAGCAAACCGACATCGAAGCGCGTAATTACAAGCGGTATCGTGATCGACGTAAACGGAATACGGATCTCGGGCCCGAACGGATAGACGATCATCGTCATCAACGCAGCCATCGTGGCGATCACAGGCGCGAGGAAGTAGATGAATCGTGTCGATTTATCGGGAACGATGTCTTCTTTAAGAATGAACTTCAGCAGATCCGCGAAAGGCTGCAGGATGCCGCCATAACCGACGCGATTTGGACCAAGCCGTCCCTGAATAAAGCCGAGTACGCGACGTTCCGCCAGCACCGTGTAGGCGACGATCAAAAGCACCACCACAAAGGCCACAGTGATAGCCGCAAACTTGAGAGCTATATCAATCGCAGTATCCATCAAACTGTTTCAGCTACGGATTTCACGGATGTGATCTGATACAACGGCGAAACCGCGGTCGTCTCGGGACGCGGATTGCCGGACGCCAGCAGGTGAAACTGTCCCACTTTGTCAGTCAGCATGCCGAGCTTGAACAATTCTGTTCCGACGTCAGGCGTAACCATTACCTTTTCACCAGTATCGGGAAGGTCTTCAACGCACTCTCGCACTGCAGCGAGTTCGGCTTTCATGTCAGCTCGATCAACTACCTGGTATTTCGCCTGGACCGGATTGGTTTCGTCCTTCAGTAACGGATAACGCATTCCTGAATAAGCCGGCACCTTCTCGCTGATTTCTTTAAAGACAGCACTCGCGGACATCTCATATCCGAAATCCATTCCGAGCTCTTTCGCCAGTTGCGCAACGATCACCCAATCAGGTTTGGACTGGTGCAGCGCCGGAATCGACTGCCGCACGCGCTGGACCAACCCATCGTTATTCGTGAATGTACCGTCCTGCTCAGCATAAGACGCAGCCGGCAGAACTACGTCCGCCGCCGCGGTGGTATCGTTTTCAAAGAGTTCCTGGACCACCAGAAAATCGAGCTTCGAGAGTGCTTCCTCGTGGCCTTCGAAATGTTCCGGGAGGAAGCTGCCGGCAACGTAGAGCGCGCGAATCGAGTTGCCGCAAGCGTTCAGCATTCCGCGAGCAGACGCCGGCGTATCCATCATGCCCATGTCGTACGCGCCGATGCTGTTGTTGAAGAGCGGCAACGGGTGGAACAGAATGCGGCGGTCCCGTGTAGCAAACTTCTGCGACAACTGAGCGATAAGTGCTTGCGCCGGAGCAGTGAGCTCGCGACCGAACATCACCACGACATCGCCGGTGCTGTCCGCAATCGCCTGGCGTGCGGCAGCGATCGCATTTTCTTCGACACCTGCTTTCTTCGCGGCGAGTGAATCGGCCGAAGGATCAAAAAGCGCGAGTGCGAACGCATCTTCTGATTGTGGCCTGATGTGAAGAAATGTCTTTGCCTGTTCGCGCAAACGAATCGGTACGGAGTTGACGAGCACAAGGTTAGCGCCGCCATTTCTCACCGCTTGCCGAATCTGCTTTCCAGTCAGCGGCTGTAACTCGCTCGGGTCACCACCGATCAAAACGATCGTCTTCGCATAGCGAATATCACGATGAGTTGCTAACGGTCCGCCGAGATGCTGGAAAAAGCTTCGCAAGCTGAAGACGTCAGTGGTCGTGTAGTTCTCAGTGCCCACCAGTTCAGTCGTAAATTTGTGCAACACGTGCAGCGCTTCGTTGGTCAATCGCGGACTACCAACTACGCCGACGGCGTTTCGTCCATGTTCTTCGGCCACCGCATCGAGGCGTTCCGCGACGTGGCGAATTGCTTCGTCCCAGGTTGCGGGAATCAGCTTGCCGCCTTTTTTGTAACGAATCATCGGCGTGCGAATGCGCGCCTCGTGATTGATGAACGGGTGGGCGAACCGGCCCTTAACGCAGAGAAACTCGCCATTGATTCCGTTGACGTAACGATCGCGCGCGACTGACCGCCGCACTTCACCGCCTCGCGAACCAAGTGACATCTGGCAGCCGTCCGAACAGAAGTTGCACGTCGTGATGGTCTGCGCCAGTTCCCACGGTCTCGTTTGGTGACGATAAGTTGCGTCGAGGAGGGTTCCTGTTGGACAGACTTCGATACAGTTTCCGCACTGCGAACAATCGAGCCAACCGAGATAGGTTCCGATAACCGTGTGTGCGCCACGACCGCCGGCTTCGATAGCATCTTCACCCATCCACTCATCACAAACTCGCGTACATCGTTTGCACAGAATGCAGCGCTGTGGATCGTTCGCCACCATCGGCGAGAGATATCGCTCGGCGTAATAGTTTTTCTTCTCGGTGAAACGTTCTTCGAGACCGCCCCAGTCGAACGTCATCTCCTGGAGTTCGCATTCACCACCGCGATCGCAGACAGGGCAGTCAAGCGGGTGGTTTGCGAGCAGAAACTCGGTCATGCCGCGTTGGGCCTTCTCGATCTCTTCGCTCTGCGTGGTGACGATCATCCCGTCGGTGCAGATGATCGTGCAGGACGTTTGCAGCTTCGGCATCTTCTCGATACGAACGAGACACATGCGACACGAAGCTTGCAGCGCGAGATCCGAGTAATAACAGAAGGATGGGATATCGAAACCTTTTTCGCGACACACGTCGATCAGACGTGCGCCTTTCGGCACTTCGAAGTCTTTGCCGTTGATTGTGACTTTGATCAGCTCAGTCGCCATTCAATAATCTTTTCTTAAAATCTTCCGGGAATCTCTTTATCGCTGATTGGATCGGCCATGAAGCAGCGTCGCCGAGTGGACAGAACGACTTGCCCTCGATGTTGTCGCAGAGGTCGAGCATCAGTTGCGCGTCCTCGATTCGCCCGCCGCCGTTCTCGATGCGTTTGAACACTTTCACCAGCCAATCCGTGCCTTCACGACACGGAGTACACCAGCCACACGACTCGTGTTTATAAAACTCAGTCAGGTTCTTCGTTGACTCGAAGATATCAACGGTCTCATCCATCACGATGAAGCCACCGGATCCGACGCTCGAGCCCGCAGCGACGAGACCTTCATAATCCAAACGCACGTCTTTCCCGATGATCTGATCCGCGCGCATTATGTAGACCGACGAACCACCGGGAATCACGGCTTTCAGATTCTTCCCGTCGAGCATTCCGCCGCAGTCTTCCATGATGAACTTTTCCATGTCGTCGTAACCCATCGGCAGTTCATAAACGCCCGGCCTATTGACGTGACCGGAGACGGACCAGAGCTTCGTGCCGCCACTTTTCTCAGTCCCGAGTTTTTGATACGCCTCACCGCCCATCTTGATGATGTCCGGCACGGCAGTGAGCGTTTCGACGTTATTGACGACGGTCGGAGCCGCATACAAACCAGAGACAGCAGGGAAGGGAGGTTTCATACGTGGATGACCACGCAAGCCTTCGAGTGAACTCAGCAGCGCCGTTTCTTCACCGCAAATGTACGCACCCGCGCCGGTGTGCGTGTAGATCTCACACGAGAAGTTCGTGCCAAGAATGTTATCGCCGAGGAGTCCGGCCGCGCGCGCTTCTTCAAGCGCGACGTCCATGATGTCGATCAGATACCTGTACTCACCGCGCGTGTAAACATACCCGGTCTTCGAATTGAGCGCGTAGGCAGCGATCAACATGCCCTCGATGAGCATGTGCGGATCGCGTTCCATCAGATATCGATCTTTAAATGTCCCGGGCTCGGATTCGTCAGCGTTACAAACGACGTACTTCGGTTTTGGCGAGTCTTTCGGAACGAAGCTCCACTTCATTCCGGTGGGAAAACCCGCGCCGCCACGCCCACGCAGTGCCGACTTCTTCACCTCGTTGATCACGTCGTCCGGCGACATGCCGTCGAAGACTTTCTTGAGCGCTTCGTACCCGCCGTTGCGACGATACACATCGAGTGTGCGCGAGTTCTCGAGATGAACTCGTCGTAGCTGCAGTGGTTCACATCCGATAGCTTCGATACGCATTAAGGTAGCTTGTCCAGTATTTGATCGATCTTCTCGGGCGTCAGGTTTTCGTGATAGTCGAAGTTGAGTTGAAACATCGGCGCGGTGCCGCACGAGCCGAGACATTCAACTTCGCTAAGGGTGAATCGTCCGTCAGCGGTCGTCTCCCCAACCTTGATTCCGAGTTTTTGAGAACAGTAGTCAGTGATCTTTCCGGCGCCGCGAATCTTGCACGACAAAGTTCTACAGACCTGTATGTGATATTTGCCGACCGGTTCCGTGTGGATCATCGAGTAGAACGTCGCGACTTCCCAGATGTCGGTCACGCGCAACCTCAGCCGGTTGGCGAGATAGAGCACACCCGGCGGATCGAGATATCCACGCTCGCGCTGCACGATGAACATCAACGGCAGAATCGCCGAACGCATCACCGGATACTTCGCCAGATGCCGATCGATCTCCGCCTCCACTTCAGGCGAGAAAGTCGCCGGGTCAACCCCGAGATCAACTGGTTGAGACAGTGGTTGAATCTGAGTTAATTGAGTGCTCATCACGTTTTTAGCCACGGATTACACGGATAAAAATCCGATTTAAGATCCGTGTTATCCGTGGCTAACTACCGATCAATCTCTCCAAGAACGATATCCAGCGACCCGATTATCGCCACGATATCCGCGACCATCTCGCCTTCCGACATCATCGGCAGCGCAGACAGGTTCACAAAACTCGGCGCGCGGAAATGAACGCGACTCGGTTTTGGTCCACCATCGGACTTCATGTAAACACCAAGCTCACCTTTAGAGGCCTCGATCGGGAGATATACCTCACCGGCCGGAACGTCGAAACCCTCAGCTACGATCAGGAAGTGATGAATAAGTGCGTCCATGTGACTCTTCATCGCTTCACGATCGGGCAACACGACTTTCGGCGCATCAGCTTTGATTGGGCCAGGCTGCAAACGCGAGAGTGCCTGCTTCGCAATCTTGTGCGACTCCGTCATCTCACGCATGCGCACCATGTAACGAGCCCAAACGTCGCCATCCGGCTCAGTCGGAATTTCAAAATCGTATTTCTCATAGCCGCAATACGGATTCGCACGGCGAACGTCGAGAGCAAGGCCGCTGCCTCGCAAACAGGGACCTGCCAATCCCCAGTCAATCGCGTCTTCTGCGGAGATGTATCCGATGCCTTGCGTGCGACGCTGAAAAATCTTGTTACCGGTCAGCAGCTTATGAAACTCTTCGACAGCATTCGGAAAGGCTTCGAGAAACTGTTTGCAGCGATTCTCGAACCCAGCCGGCAAATCCATCATCAAGCCGCCGATGCGAAAGTAAGAAGGAGTCAATCTTCCACCTGACGCCGCTTCGATCAGGTTCAGGATCTTTTCGCGTTCTCGGAAGCAGTAGAAGAAGACAGTCATCGCGCCGATGTCGAGCGCGTGAGTTCCCAGCCAAACGAGATGCGAGGCTATTCGTTGCAGTTCGCAGAACAGCACGCGAATGACTTGAGCGCGTTCGGGAATCTCGAGACCAAGAAGTTTCTCCCCTGC
The DNA here is from genome assembly GCA_035758935.1 of Pyrinomonadaceae bacterium. Taxonomy (GTDB): domain Bacteria; phylum Acidobacteriota; class Blastocatellia; order Pyrinomonadales; family Pyrinomonadaceae; genus PSRF01. Next base: position 8,792 of record DASTVU010000130.1, read on the forward strand.
CATCACGTACGCGAGATTGTTGCCGAGTGGATTCAGGTAATCCATTCGGTCGGTGATGACGATCCCCTGCTGGTACTTCTTGTACTCGAACAGCTTCTCCATCCCAGTGTGGAGATAGCCGATATCCGGCGTAGCTTTCACAACACTCTCACCGTCGAGCACGAGTTCGAGACGCAACACGCCGTGCGTTGAAGGGTGTTGCGGACCCATCGAAATCGTCATCTGGGTATCGAGCGGACGATCGACGATCTCAAACTGTGGTGGAAGGGTTGCGGAGCTCATTTTCTTGCTGTGTTTCGGGCTTAGTGCTTGGTACTTAGTGCTTTGTGCTTAGTGCTTAGTACTTAGTGCTTAGTACTTAGTGCTTTGTGCTTAGTGCTTGGTTCTTTGTGGTTCGCGAACTACAAAGTACAAAGAACTAAGAACTAAGAACCAAGAACAAAGGTCATTTCAAACTGTATGGTTCGTAGCCTCGCAATGGAAAATCTTTTCGCAATGCGTGTCCCTGCCAATCATCTGGCAGAAGAATGCGACGCAAATCCGGATGGCCGTCAAAAATTACGCCAAACAGGTCAAACGTCTCGCGTTCGTGCCAGTTCGCCGTACGCCACACACCGGTGACGCTCCCCACGTGCATGTCTTCCTCGTTCAATACCACCTTCAAGCGAAGCCGGTGGTATTTAGTTGTTGAGAAGAGATGGTAGTTGACTTCGAAGCGCGGCTCTTCTTCGACTCCACGATCTGCGCCGCAGATATCAGCCAGAAAATCGAAACGTCCTTCAGGCCACGTCTTTAAAAAAGAACACGCTGCGACGATGTGCTCTCGCGGAACGATGATCGTCGTCTCGCCGAAGGCATAGATCACTTCGCCGATCCACTCGGGATGATCACGCTGTAACGCCGCCACTAATGGTGACGGCGCTGTTTCGGAACCCGCAGATTGTTCTGGCGTCTGTTCGATGTTTTCCGGCCCTGATGTCATCCGCGATTGCTCGACTCTCTACGAAGAACGACGCCGCTCGTGTCTCGACGCGATTGTGTAAGGCCGTGACTCCGGCAACGTGTTCTGCCGCGCAGTAGATCCGTCGGTGACGGGCAGTGTGCCTGGCACGACAGCTTCTCTTGCTTCCTCTTCCGGAATATCTTTGCGATCGCGGACGCTCTCTTTCATCACTTTGTCCTGGAGCATCATCACGGCGTGAATCAACATCTCGGGTCGGGGCGGACAACCCGGAATGTAAACATCAACCGGAACGATCTTGTCGACACCCTGAACGATGGCGTAGTTGTCAAAGACTCCACCGGACGTCGCGCATGCTCCCATCGAAATAACCCACTTCGGCTCAGGCATCTGATCGTAAATTCGACGCAGCACCGGCGCCATCTTTCGTGATACGCGTCCGGAGACGATCATCACATCAGCTTGCCGCGGACTTGCGCGAAACACCTCAGCGCCAAAACGTGCGAGATCGTTTCTCGACGTCGTCGCATTCATCATCTCGATCGCGCAACACGCCAGTCCGAATGTCGCCGGCCAGAGCGACGATTTCCGCGCCCAGTTAATTAAGGAGTCGAGCCGTGTGGTCAACACCTCTGGCAGCGCTTCGGCAATTACATTTTCGAGACCCATCTTAAAACTTCCTTATGCTGCGGTGCGCCTCTTCTCAATCCTGCGTGCTTCCATGTCGGCCAAAGCTCTGGCTTCGGCTTCCGCGTCACGTCGCGCTTTCTCGCCCCAGTCAAACGCGCCCTTCTTCACGACGTAGATGTAACCGACGAGGAGCAGTCCAACGAAGATCATCATCTCGAGGTAAACAAAGGTCCGCATTCCTGCGCCCTGCGCCGCGAGGGATTTGAACACCGCTGCCCACGGCACCAGGAAAATCACTTCTATGTCGAACAGGATGAAGATCATCGCGATCAGATAAAACTTCACCGAGAACCTTTCGCGCGCAGAGCCCACCGGATCCTTACCACACTCGTAAGGCATCAACTTCGTTCTTGTTCGCTTGCGTTGTCCGACAAATTGGGAAAGGAGGACGTTGCCCACCGCGAAGCCTGCGGCAACGATGAACATGAGTAGAATGGGCAAGTAATCGTAAAGCCTAAAAGGCATCTAAGGCACACCCTCACCGGCCGCAGTCTGTTTCAAATCAGAAACTCTCGTCGCGGTCAGTGCCACTCCATCCACGAGATTGAGAATCATTGTACAAGCTGATGCTACGGGAACTGATCAAGGGTGTCAAGCAACCTCTCTTGCAGAGATCAGTCTAGGAAAAATGCTGATTGACCGTGAAAAAATGCTTGTGTTAACGTTCAGCTAAGCCCGCCCTTGAGTGGGGTTTTAGCGGCATCCCCAGTTGACCTTGTTATTCAAATTGATGACGTTTGTGAGAGCTTAGTCCTCGAAACAGTGATTACCGGATTCAACACCGATATCGAGCATGATGGCGTTATCTATCATGTGCAAACTGAGGACAAGGGACTCGACTCACCGATCATCCTCTCGCTCGTCTACGCCGGCGGTACAATTCTGGCCAGCAAACGCTCACCCTACAAAGATCTGATCGATGAAGGTTTTAGCGATGAGGCGTTGGCTGAGCGACTCAAGCGACAGCATCGTTTGATCTGTGCTGCGATCCACTCCGGGCGCATCAACGATCTCAAGAAGATGAGCGGCCGCCCGAAAGTAGCGCCAGAGCCAGAAGAGACTATCGAAACAGTTGAGACGGAAGTCGAGACAGAGCCGCCCGCGCCGGTCGAAGAGGCTTTCGAGATTGAGTACTGGCCGATGACGCAGGAATGGACGCCGCCACCGCCTGCGCCGCCGCGTGAAGAAGTTGAGATAGCAGACGAGACAGAGATGGAGCCGCGCTACGAGCCTGTCGAGGCTGTGCTGGCGGGTGTTGATGCTGAGGACGTCGAAGAGCCTGTGTTAGATACGGTTCTTCCGGATGGCTTATATATCAACCTTCTTGACGACGATGAGTTTTACTCCGGCAAGCGTTACACGCTGCGAATTCTGATCACGAATTCGATCGGAGGCGATGAAAAGCCACTCTCGAATGTGGCGGTTTCAGTAAAGGTTCTCGGCACGACGTTCAGACCGCTAATCTACACGTTGAAGACTGAGAGCGACGGCGTCGCAAGCATTGCTACAGAGATTCCTAATTTCACTTCCGGCCGTGCCGCGGTACTAGTGCGTGCCGTTGCACGAGATCAAGCCGCCGAGTTGCGCCGCATCATCCATCCCGCCACATAAAAGAGTTGCCACAAAAAGGCACATAAGGCACAAAAATGAGTATTTGTGCTTTTTGTGCCTTTTGTGCTTTTTTGTGACTATGAATGTTTATGTAAATGGCGAGCTGCGGGAAGTCGAGGCGACTTCGCTAGCAGAGTTGGTCGCTAACCTCGATTTACCGGTGGCTCGGATCGCGATCGAACTTAATCGCGAGGTTGTGCGTCGTAGTGAGTGGGGCAATACTAGCCTTAAAGACGAAGACCGGATCGAGATTGTGCACTTCGTCGGTGGAGGTGCTAGAGTTTAGGAGATATGTCTAAAGCGATTGCAGCGAATGTGCCGGATGAGAAACTGATCATTGGTGGACGCGCGTTTACGTCGCGGCTGATTATCGGAACAGGGAAGTATCGCAGCTACGATGAGATGCGGATCGCCCATGAGGTTTCCGGAGCCGAGATGGTGACTGTTGCTGTGCGGCGTGTACCACTCGATCGCAGCAGCGAGTCGTTTCTTGATCATCTAAGTCCCAATCTTCAGATTCTTCCGAACACTGCCGGTTGTTACACGGCTGAAGACGCGATCAGGACCGCACGTCTTGCGCGTGAAGCTTTGCAAACAGATCTCGTGAAGCTGGAAGTTATTGGCGATCAAACGACCTTGTTTCCCGACAACGAACAGACGCTCGAAGCCGCACGCGTTCTCGTAAAGGAAGGATTCGTAGTCCTGCCATACTTCAACGACGATCTGATCATGGCGAAGAAACTGCTTGATGCAGGTTGTGCCGCGATCATGCCGCTTGCGGCGCCGATTGGATCCGGTTTGGGAGTTCAGAACCCCGCGAATCTTCGCATCATGCGGGAACAGTTACCAGATGCGACGTTGATTGTTGATGCGGGTGTCGGCACGGCGAGCGATGCGGCTATTGCGATGGAGCTGGGTGCCGATGGTGTTTTGATGAACACAGCGATCGCGGAAGCTGCGGATCCGGGGAAGATGGCGACGGCGATGAAGCTCGCGATTGAGGCTGGACGATTAGCGTATCGGGCGGGACGAATGCCGAAACGGTTGTACGCGAGCGCGTCGAGTCCCTTAGCGGGTGTGATTAAGTGATAGAACTTCGTACTTTGTACTTGGTTCTTTGTTATCGCTAAGCACCAAGTACAAAGCACAAGTAACTAATCACGACAAGCCGAGTACGCTCGCATGGGGTGTGTGATCCTGGACCACGACCTCACGCGGTCTGACTACTTCCTCAACCACCTCTCTCTGAACCGGCTCTTCTCTTACGGGGAATCCGTGAAGATTCAGCCCGTGTCTCACTGAGACGAGCTCGGCGTGGATCTCAAACAGGACCACCCACAATTCACAAAACACACGCCAGACAATATTCCCGATCACGACCAGGCCCACACCAGCGGCAACATATCGCCATCCCAATACGCGATCGATTTTGGCATCATTCAATTGCATGCCAGCCCACACTGCCAGCGCCACACCGCCAGCGGTGATCGCCAGGAATCCAAGAAAGTAGACCACCTTCACGAAAGTGGTCGTGATCATCCTTTCGAATGAGAAATAAGCTCCCATCGACTCTCCTCCTCGAAAGAATTAGACCAAAGCAATGGTGAGTTTTCGTATCGCTTTACAGATATTTTGATTGTAATTAGGCAAGGGCCAGCATGACGCGTTCCTGCTCGCGCATCACGCGATCACCAAGGTCTGTGGTTGCAATGGTTGGGTAAGCACCACCCTTTACTTTCAAACAACGAGCGGTGACGAGGGCGTCGATGTAGATCTCAATCTCGTCAGCGGCCATGTCTTTAAGCAGTCCATAGGTGGACAATTCATTGAGATGCGCGGTCAAAATTTGCTTTGCTGCCGATCCACGTAATGTTCCGACGAGGATCTTCTTGCCGAAGCGTCCATTCATACGCTTCGCGCACGCGAGGATCTTACGCACACGCAGTAGCTCATCGTCGTTGAGTGCCCGTGGGGCTGAATCAACGCGAGCAGAAATCGTCTCGCTGCGCTCTTCAAGATCTGCTTGATATACGTGTGTCGTCTCTCCGGGCTTGCAGTTGCCACATGTTCCACACTGACGGTCGCTTTTGCGATCGCCGAAGTAATTAAGAATGTGAGCGCGATAGCAATAATCGGTGTAGCAGAAGTCAATCATGGCGCGTAACTTCCGCCGCTCTAGTTCGCCGCGCCGCGACACGTCTGCCGGATCAACACGAAGTTTTGTTGCCGGGACGCTGTCGAGCATGATGATGCTGCGACCCTGTTGCGCACCGCGACCACCACGATTGAGAGCAGGGGCAGTGCGTTGAATGTGTCCTGCGCGTTCGAGCACGTAGAGCGCCGATTGAACTGCCATCTCGTTGCTTTCGCCTGTGCGTCTCGCGATCTCGGCGGTCGAGAGTTCGATTCTTCTCAGCTCAGTTGCCGCGAGCGAGTCGTAGACCTGTTTGATAACGCTGATGTCGGGATAAGAGCCTTCAATGAAAAAGTCGTGCGTGTTTTTGTCGGCGTAATTGAAGAGCAACACGCAGGTTGAAGGTAGTCCATCGCGACCGGCGCGACCGATCTCCTGGTAGTACGCCTCGATCGAGCCGGGCATTTGATAATGGACGACGAAACGAATGTC
>DASTVU010000131.1:0-2633 GCA_035758935.1 Pyrinomonadaceae bacterium
TGTTGCCATCGCCTTGGCTGAGTTACTGAGGGCGGAAGGCTTCGCGATTTCACACTCCGCAATCGTCGCCGGGCTCAAAACCGCCCGGCACCCCGCCAGACTCGAGCTAATTCCCAACAAACCATCATTCCTGATTGACGGCGCACACAATCCCGCCGGCGCACAATCGTTGCGAGCGTATTTGGACGATTTCGCAGCGCGTCCGCTGACGTTGGTTTTTGGAGCAATGCGTGATAAGCAACTGGAGCAAATGGGCGCGATCCTGTTTCCAGTCGCAGACACGCTGATACTGACTATGATCGATAATCCGCGCAGTGCGTCGATCGACACGCTGCAAACGATCGCCAGCCGCTTCTCGAAAGGAACTGTTCTGGGGAGTGAGTCGAGCGCTGAGGCCCTGCGAATCGCAATGACGAATACACCTCCGGAAGGACTCATTTGCATTGCCGGATCGCTTTACCTGGCCGGTGAAATACGCCCGCTGATCTTTAGCCCCAGTTAGGAGAATCATGAGTACGCCACACAAGGAATTGCCGAAGATAATCAACAGTGAAAAGGTATTTGAGGGTCGCGTATTTAACGTCACCGTCGATACGGTGACGGAAGGTGAACAGACGTATAAACGTGAAGTGGTCCATCATTCGGGCAGTGCAGTGATAATTCCTGTTCACGACGACGGCACCGTTGTCCTTGTCAGGCAGTATCGCCATCCGGCGGTTCGTTACCTGCTGGAAGCTCCCGCGGGCACCCTTGCTGAGCGTGAACGACCCGAAGTGGGCGCGGCGCGCGAACTAGAGGAGGAACTCGGACTGGTGGCCGAGCGACTCGAGAAACTATCGGAGTTCTTTGTGTCGCCAGGGTTTCTTGAAGAGAAGATGTGGGTCTTTCTGGCAACCGAGCTTTCGGAAGGAAAACAACGATTGGATGACGACGAGATTCTGGATATCGTGCGTTTGCCGATTGCCGAGGCCCTCGAGATGATCACGAGCGGTGAGATTCAGGATGCGAAGACCATCATCGGGTTGATGCTCGCAGCACCGCGAGTTGGATCACCAATGCTCGACATTGAGTACCCGGCGGTCTGAGCCACAGCTTACACGGATTGTTTTGTTGACCATCACCTGCCAACCCCCTAAACTCATCTGAGTGTTCACTGAAGAATCTTCCCAACAAATAACGCCGCTACCTGAAGAGCACGCAGAGCCGCCTGCAGTACCCGCCGGCGCGCAAGTTCAGGCAACTCCGAAAAAAGAATGGTGGATGCCCTGGATCGACGTTGGGATCGCAGTAGCCTCGTGGGTTGTAAGCGTACTCTTTCTCCTTTTCATCCCTGTTATTTACGCGCTTCCCTACATGGTCTACCGGATCGTCAAAGTTGGTGCACCTTCAGCGGAAGCACTGGCGTCGGACAAGATGCTGATCTTTTTTTCCGTGGCGGCAATTCTTCCGACGCACATGCTCACGTTAGTGCTGATATGGGTGGTTATCTCATACGGAGGCCGGCGTCCATTCTGGAAGAATATCGATTTCGACTGGCCCCAAAACTCTAGTCCCGCAATGACCACCATGCTGAGCGTTGTCGTGGCTATCGTACTTTTTAGCCTCGCATTCGCGATCACAATGCTTTACGGCGAACGCAAGACCGACCTCGATCTGATGATCGAAAGTTCGATTTACACGCGTTTTGCGACTGCTTTCGTGGCCGTTGTCACCGCGCCTCTGGTTGAAGAGTTGATCTACCGGGGCCTGCTTTACAAGGCACTCGAAAAGGCTGCAGGTGTTGCGGTCGCGATCGGGATCGTGTCGCTTTTGTTTGCGGGTGTGCACGTTTTTCAATACCGGAACAACGTCGCGGTGATCGTAGTGATTACGCTGCTGAGTATCACGCTGACCGTGACTCGCGCCGTGTCAGGCAAGGTGCTTCCGGCATTCATCATCCACCTCGTCTTCAATGGCATTCAGTCGGTTCTCATCGTGCTGGGAGCTTTCGTCGATAAAGATATCCTCAAGTAAAGCCGGATGAACGGGTACGACGTCGTCGTTGTCGGAGGCGGTATTGGCGGACTGACCGTGGCGGCGTTGTTGTCTGCTCGGGGCTTGAATGTCTGTCTGCTCGAACGACAGTCGCAGGTTGGTGGATGTGTTGCGCGAGTGGAGTTCTCTGGATATGACTTCGAGCCGGGGTTCGGGCTATACACTTCGTTCGGTCCTGATGAGATTTACGAGAGACTCTTCTCCCAGTTGCCAGTCGCCGTTCCCCACGTGTCGCCGCTGCAAGCTCCTTATCTGCTGCGGCGCGTTGACGGTTCTGATACGACAATAGCTACTGACGATTTCTACTCAATTGCCGGCGGAGTAGCCAGTTTGGCTGAGCGACTGGCTGAGTCGATCAAACTCAGCGGCGGCAAGGTGCGTTTGGATACTCCGGTGCTGCGTCTTGCTTATGACGAATCAGGGCGCGCGATCGGAATTGATCTGCTGAGCGGTGAAAGAGTCTTTGCGAAGAAGGCGATCGTCAGCAACCTCACGATCTGGGACACGTATGGAAAACTTGTTGGACTGAACCGTACGCCGCCTGAAATCAAGAAACAACTCAATTCACTCCAGGGCAGAGGTGTTTTCGTTATCTATGC
>DASTVU010000132.1:0-20371 GCA_035758935.1 Pyrinomonadaceae bacterium
GCAACGAAGCCTCCAAATCTCGGATGAAAGCCAGTGAGGAAATTTCAAGTTATGCCGGACTCGTCCGCGTAAGTTGTTGATTAGCTTTGCCTCAAAAGTCATTGTTGGACAAGGTCATCTATGAAGCGTCGATAGATGTCAAGAACCTTTTGAGTAGATCTCGGCCGTGACGCCACGGCGCCTGGTGCGGTGATTCTGTTTGTTTCGTTCTTTGACATGAGACTGTTTAGTTTTACCGCCTTAGCGGTCCCCAACTGAGCAAGGCTGACAAGCCACACTCAATCATCTATGCGGTCATCGTCCATGAGGTTTACTTCGCTCTCTCCAGAGCTGCCCGCCGAGCGAGCCCTCCAGCGAGCTCGGCGAGGCGGGCAGCGGCACTAGCTAAGCGCCAGGAGAGGCCGGCTGCCCAATCAGTACCACGGGCACATTAGTTGGCCCTTGACCTTGGCGGGCAAGCCGAGCTGCGACGGCTCGACGTCGGAATTCCGCATAATCGATCTCATCCCGCATCATGATGTAAGCGCGGATGAGCAGTTTTCTGGCGGTGGCGACTTTGGCCTTAGCCCGGCCGCGGCGCTCAGCCAGTCGTTTGTAGAAACGCTTTAAGTCCTCGTCATAGCGGACGGCTGTGTGCACTGCTTCGACTAACAGGTAACGCAGCATGCGCGAGCCGGCTTTGCTGATGCCCAGATAGATGATGCGCTCGGCTGAAGCTCGCACCAGCGGATCGAGGCCCGCGTAAGCCACTACCTTCCGCTGGTTACGAAAGCGACTGACAGGTTGCAGTGTGTGCAGCAGGCAGAGGGCAGTCAGTAAGCCGATGCCAGGATGAGTCCGCAAGCGCTGGATGCTGACATCGTCTCTGCTTTGCGCCTTGCACCAGCTCATAGTTTCCAACAGTTGTTGGTTGAGTGGCGTGAGCAATTCGAACCAGTGGTCGCGCTGCCATTGCAACACCGGCGACAGCGCCACGGCCTGGAACTGTTCCTGGCCAGCGCGTGTGAACAACTGCGGGCCTTTGGCTAAGCCGGCTTGCAGCGCGATTGCTTGCAAGCTGTTCTTGCTCATGGTGCGCAGCTTTATCAACTTCCGTCGGTAACGCAGCATGCGCAAGACTTCGCGACTTTCTGGTGCTGGTTGATGCAAACGGGGAAACTCATCGTGGACCATTAAATCCCAAATGAGTTCCGCATCACGCCGATCGCTCTTCTGCCGCCAGCGTGCCCGACGCCGAATTTCCGTGGCATCGCCCAGCCACACTTCGCAACCGAGTCGCTCGAGCAGGGCTTCGAACCAGGGACTGTAACCACTGGCTTCCAGACCAATGACGACATGTCCTTGGAACTGTTGGTAGAAAGCGCGCACTTGCTCTTTGTCCTGATGCAGCAGTTCAGAAATGACGAGTTCGCCTGTTTCAGTTTTCAAATAACAGATCGTTTGTTGTCTGGAATGAAAGTCAACGCCGATGTATATTGCGCCCATAGCGCCTCCTTTCAGTCTCATGCCTGAGAACTGCCGTGAGTTTACACCCACGGAGGGAGGCGCTTGCTTCATAACATCAGTACCGTAACGCGGTAGCGTCGGGTGAGTCGTATTAATGCAATTATTCCCCGGTTACTGATATACAACGTCGACCCGACGCTACCGCGTTACGGTACTGACCTCGTCCAACAATGACTCTTGAGGCGAGCAATGATGGCGCCATCGTGAAACCTGAAATCGATGGTGTGCTGAGGACTTAATTTTTTTGCGGGTGCAATGACTCAATGTACCGTAGCTTAGACTCGGAGAAAATTCTTCGCACCATCGAGACGCTCGGTCGACGGATCGCCGAGCGGTTCCCGGGCTCCGGTCTCAGCAAAGTTTGTGAGGAGTTGCTGACGATTGCAGGTGAATCGCAAAGACGCTCCGCCTGGATTGCCAAGCCGCAAAGGTCTCTGCGATTTATTGCCGGGGCTCTGGTTACGATCATTATTGGCGGCCTCCTTTTTGTTTTGGCGAATGCTTCCTGGCCCCGGAACGGCTTCGACCTGGTTGTGCTGGTGCAGGTTTCGGAGGCCGGCCTAAATATTTTTCTCCTCCTTAGCGCCGCGATTTTGTTTCTGGTCACTGTCGAGACGCGCATCAAGCGCCGCCGAGCACTCAAGGCAATTCACGAACTGCGAGCATTAGCGCACGTTATTGATATGCATCAGTTGACGAAGGATCCCGAGCGGCTGTTGGCCCACCGGAAAGAGACTCCTTCTTCGCCTAAGCAAAACCTAAGCCCGGCCGAGTTGGGAAGGTATCTGGACTATTGCAGTGAAATGCTATCCCTCATCGGCAAACTCGCGGCATTGTATGTGCAGAAGTTCGACGACCCAGTGGCGCTTGCAGCAGTCAATGAGGTGGAAGATTTGACGACGGGCCTCTCGCGCAAGATATGGCAGAAGATCATGATTGTGAATTCCGATGCAGTAAAAGCACGTGCGTAATCCCGTCAGACATGACCACAAGAGGCAGATATAAAGGCCTACTGACCTATTTTCAGTAGCGCCCTTTGGCGTCACTTGGCCCTCAGCAAGACCGCGACGTTGTGAGGGGTATCACCCTGCTCCCGCGGCGATGCCCCCGCGACACACTTCACATGAAGTATGCGGCTATGCCGGAGCCTCCCTATTTCTCAAAAATTTCTCAACGCGGCGAGGCTTTGGCCTCAAAAGTAAGGCACCAAGTCGAGTTCTTACTTTTGAGGCAAAGCCACGCGGCGGATTGGGCCAGACAGCCGGTGGTGGGAACCGGCCACTGAGCATCAGGTCAGGACTAACGTGAGTTGTGCGTAAACAACTCCCGCTCGAGCATTGCGTCTTGAACGTCAACCATGCCGTGGACATTCATCTCGCCGCACCGAGTGAAGGCACAATGCTTCGCAGTGTTCACAAGTGATTAGTAATGTCGAAGCGGTCAAAGCGACGTGGGCCAGAACTTAATCCTGCATCCAGTTGAGCCAGGAGAGGGTGCGTTCAACCTTAAAAGTCGTTGGCAAAACTCATTGCGATCAGAAGTAGATATTGAAAGCCATCCCCAGAGCATTCACGTGATGGGGCTCGGAGCGGCTGTCGTTCTGGCGTATTAGGTAGACGTCCAGCACAAATTGTTTTTTGGGATGGATCAAGCTGATTAACGGCGCCCCCCTTTTTAAAGCGATCTGCGCTCCAACTGCGAAGCGATTTCGATTCCACGTTTTGAAACGATTGTCGTAGAAAACTTCAGCGGAACCATAGGGCGTGATTTGACGATTCAGAATCTTAAACTCCCTTTCGAGCGTGACACGATTGCGGTATCGTGCCGAAAACTCACCATTCACCCAGCGAAGGTCTTCACGGTTTCGATCACTGAGGAGCACATCGAGTGGTAGAGGTTGGCGCAGGGTTTGTTCGAAGACGATCCTGTGCTCCTTGAAAGGGTCGCTGCCACCGAGTGAGAAGCCATAGCGATACCCGGCTCGCAGCCTTGCCTTGCTATGAATGAGGTAATCGATATGAGCTCCGACCTGTCCTTCAATATTCTCCCTGGTCTCTTCAGCTTTGGTAGTGGTGGCGAGGAAGAAGAGCCGGAATTTTTCGTTTAGCGGAACATACACATCAACTTCCGGCCAGAACTGTTTTACGGTCTCAGAATCCTGCTGGGCACGTGCGCCTGAAGTGAATGCGGCCGCCAACGCCAGCAGGCAAAGAAATCTCCCTACGGGTACTCTCATCCCACCTCACTTGTTGGGCCTCGAGCCGCCTCATCCAAGCCCTTGTCGAGTTTGCCGATGTGCGACTGTCTGTCATTAGCGAGCAGTAATGCTTTGCCTCAAAAATCCGAACCTGACTGTATCCAACCAACATTTTGGACTTTTCGATCTTTGCTTTTCCTATTTACCTGGTGGTCATACCCACCTTATAGAGAGTGCCCTGGAATTTCTTCGAACCGGTGTATTCAGTTACGGGGGTTCCGTCGTCAGTTCCGACATCGGCAAGATCATCGACCGAGAAAATTCCCGGCTGCGTTTTTTCGATGCGGCCTTCTCCAACCTTGTTACCGTCGATCGTGATGGTCCCTAGTCCACCTTTGCCCGGTCCACCATCGGATTTGAATTCATAGACGATGGTGTGCTTACCCGGGCTGAGTGTTTGTGACGAAGCAACGGTATATTTCTCCAGGCCCAGATAGTTGTAGACGAAGGTTGGTTTGCCGCCGTTAAGGAAGAACGAGAACCCGCCGAATCTCCCGCCCTGGCAGACAATCACGCCATTCGCGCCAGTCTGCAAATCGACATCGGCGGTTATCGTGTAAGACTTGCCCGGCGTGGCGATGAATATATCTGTGCCCATGCCTTTCATGCCTGGACCATACGTAACGGAGTTTCGTCCTTCCATTACCGTCGGCCGGCCAACCAGGTTGGCATTCGTCCGCTCAAGCAGTCTGTCGTCGATCGGCAGCACGTGGTACTTCTCGGCTACCGACATGAACAGTGCTTGCAGCTCTTTCAGTTTGTCAGCATTGCTCGATGCAAGGTTGTTCGACAGGCTGAAGTCTTCGTTTGAGTTATAGAGTTCCCACACATCATCCGCCAGGCTGGTTGATGGTTTTAGTTGCCATGCTGGCCGGTGAATCGTTCTTGCATACCAGCCATCGCTATAGATCGCCCGGTTACCAAACATCTCAAAGTATTGAGCGGTATGCGTCTCCTTAGCACCGGCATTGTCGAATGAGTAAACAAGGCTCGTTCCTTCGAGCGGGTCCTGATCGATGCCGTTTACCTTTTTCGGCGCCGGGACCTTGCAGACCTCGTAAACCGTCGGAGCGATATCGATCACGTGACTGAACTGTGAACGGATCTCGCCCTTGGCTTTAATACCCTTCGGCCAGTGGATCACCATTCCGTTGCGCGTTCCGCCAAAGTCGGACGCAATCTGTTTCGTGTAGGAGAAAGGCGAATCCATAGCAACCGCCCAGCCGGCAGGATAATGCGGATAGGTGCTCTCGCTGCCCCATTCGTCATAATGCTTTAACATCTCCGCTGTGCTCTCCGGGGCGCCGTTGAAAAACGACATCTCGTTGTAGGCCCCGTTCATTTGGCCCTCAGCGCTCGCTCCGTTGTCGCCGACAATGTAAATGAACAACGTATTGTCGGCCTGGCCCACTTCCTCTACAGCACTGTAAAGGCGACCTATTTCATTATCCGTATGCTCGGAAAAGCCCGCATACGTTTCCATCTGACGGGTGAACAACTTCTTCTCGTCGGCCGAGAGGGTGTCCCAGTCTTTTATATCTTTCGGTTTAGGGCCTAGCTTGGTATTTGCGGGGACGATGCCGAGCTTCTTCTGACGTTCAAGCGTTTCCTCACGGACCTTGTCCCAACCCTGATCGAACTGGCCTTTGTACTTGTCACGCCATTCCGCCGGTACATGGTGCGGAGCATGGGTTGCACCCGGCGCATAGTAGATATAGAACGGTTTGTTAGGGCTCAAAGCTTTTTGAAACTTCATCCACGAAACCGCCTGGTTAGTCATGTCGGTTGTGAAGTGATATTTCGGGTCTTCCGGCAGCTCGACCTGTGCTGTTCCGTCATAGACCAGCGGCGCGTACTGGTTCGTCTCTCCGCCAATAAAGCCGTAGAACTTTTCGAAACCGGAGTGTGTGGGCCAACGGTCGTATGGCCCAGCGGCCGAGATCTCCCAGGGCGGCGTTTCGTGATACTTGCCGAATGCCGCTGTGCTGAACCCATTCTGCCTGAGAACTTCGGCTATCGGCGTGATCGACTGGGGTCTTACCCCTGTGTTTCCGGGAAACGCGGTTCCCGTTTCCATGACCGAGCCAGCGTTGTTGCTGTGGTGGTTATAACCAGTGAGCAACGCGACGCGCGTCGGCGAACACAATGCCGTCGTATGAAAGCGGTTGTATTTCAGCCCGTTCGCGGCGATCTTTTCCAGGTTCGGCATTTTGATCGGCCCGCCAAACGCACTCGACGCGCCAAAGCCGATATCGTCGATCAACACGACGACCACGTTCGGAGCGCCTTCAGGCGCCGTTACCTGCCAGCGTTTAGGCGGCTGGGCATTGCGAGCGTCCAATTCCTTGTAAGTCTGTCGCTGCGGCTCGGCGATCGGGAGAATAGTGCGGTCAAACCCGTCGGCCGGCGTGGCAGCCGTATTCGACGCGGGGTTAGTTTGATCACAACCGAAGTTCAACGCAGCGATCGTGATCAGCACCAGGGCTGCGAATTCGGTGCCATGTCTTTTCAACATTTCTTGTCTCCTTAACGCGTTGCTTTAAAAGTCAGGATCGTGCTTGGGTGATGTCAGTACCGTAACGCGGTTAGCGTCGGGTGGATCTTGTAAATACAATGTTCCTCAGTAATTGGTGCACAACGTCGACCCGACGCTACCGCGTTAGGGTACTGACCTCATCCAAACATGGATCCTGACTACTTCGGTGAACGCACGCAGCGAAATCCAAGATGGTTCGTTCCAGTGTTAGGCTCGCCTTTGCCACGACCGCCAGGCATGTAGCGCGCACAGTACTCGTCGGTGCAAAGAAACGACCCACCTCTATGAACGCGCTTTGCCACGCGCGGCTCTGACGGATCGAAGCTATCAGCCGGTCCTTGTGGATTCCGCGTAACCTGATGTGTGGCCGCAAGAGTTTTGTAGTAGTCCGCCCTGTACCAATCGGTGGTCCATTCCCAAACGTTGCCGGCCATATCAAATAGTCCAAAGCCGTTGGGAGCGAAGCTGCCGACGGGTGCGCTGTCGATAAAACCATCTTCGCCGGTGTTCTGGTTCGGGAAGTGTCCCTGAAAAGAGTTTGCCTGAAACTTGCCGCTTGGCTTGAATTCATTACCCCAGGCGAACCGCTTGCGATCCAAACCACCTCTCGCGGCGAATTCGAACTCGGCTTCTGTCGGCAGACGCTTTCCGGCCCACTGCGCATAAGCTGACGCATCTTCAAAAGCGATATGGACCACCGGGTGTTTTTCCTTACCTTTGAGATTGCTTTCGGGTCCCTCCGGATGACGCCAGTTAGCGCCATGAACGTATCGCCACCAGGCGAAATGATTGTCGAGAGGTACTTGATGATTTGGAGGAGTGAAGACAACCGACCCGGCCACGAGATTCTCGGGGGGCGCGCCGGGAAAATCTTTTGCATCAGGCGTGCGCTCGGCAACAGTTACGTAACCGGTTGCTTTGACAAAGCGAGCGAACTCTTCGTTCGTGACTTCCGTCTGGTCCATCCAAAAACCATCAATCGCTACTCGATGAAACGGACGAGCATCGCGCATTTCCGCATCTTCGCTGCCCATCGAGAACTCACCGCCTGGAATCCACACCATCCCTTCAGGAGCAGGCGCTGGAGCATTGCCGGTGTCAATCGCAGGAGCTTCGATTACTTCAAGTGAGTCACCTTCGCCGATCGAGTCGTTTGCATGAGTGGCGTGATTGTGAGAGGAGCCTTTATCTGAATCACCAACAAACTTGGCTTCAACTGCATTAGTTGCTTTCGGGCGAGAACTGTTGATGGCATAAAGCAAGCCAACTGCCGCCAGGCAGAGGACAGCCGCAACTGACATTCTGCTCTTGCTTGTGGTCTTCATCATTTCTCTTAGTGAGGAGGAAGTCTACTGAGGGAAAATGCTTATCCGTAACTGTCAGTTATTACAGGTGTTGAGTCGGCCAATTTGTGGTTCGAGATTCTCAGCCCACGACCGATAACGGATGGTTAAGGACGTGATTCAAAACGCCGAAGGCGTTGCCTAATTTCAGCCCAGGGGTTACACCAACTCGAATTGATATTCTCAGGGTTGTCGCTATCCAGGAGATCCTAATGACTCACAAATCTATGCGCAGCTCCTTACTCACATCTGAGCGCCATCATCGGATCCACTTTCGTTGCTCGGCGTGCTGGCAGATAACAAGCGAGCACCGCTACGCCTATCACGAAGAGGATCACTCCAGCGAAGGTCACGGGATCGGTCGCGGTCACGCCGTACAACAGACTAGCCAGGAGGCGCGTCACAGCCACCGCCAGCATCAGCCCAATCATGGCGCCAATTAAGGTCAGGCCCATGCCCTGTTTGACAATCAGCTTTATGACATCACGGGTCTCTGCCCCCAGGGCCATCCGCAAACCGATCTCACGCGTGCGTCGTGACACTGAATATGACATCACGCCGTAAATTCCGATCGCCGCGAGCACCAGCCCGAGCAAGCCGAAAACGCCCAGCACTGTTGCGCCCGTGCGCGCCGACCACGAAGCGAGGCTGACGGTTTCAGAGAGCGGTTGCAGATTTTGCGGCGGCAGGTTTTCATCGACCGCCGCGACTTCGCTTCGCACGGCGGAAATTAAACCGCGGGGATCGCCATCCGTGCGTACAATCAGTGACGCAAAAGCAGAGTAGTTCTGTGTGAACGGCCGGTAGATGGTGGGTTCCGGTTCCCTATCGATACGATTGAAGATGTTATTTCTTGAGTCTTTGACAACGCCGATTACTTCACAAGAAATCGGGTTCGCTCTACCGACGCGCAAACGTCTGCCTAGCGCCTCACCCGGATCCCTAATCTCCGGCCACAAAATACGCGTTAACTTTTCGCTTACGATTGCTACCTGGGGAGAGTTGATCGTGTCCTGCGCAGTGAAAGCTCGCCCACGAAGAAGCGGCGTACCGATGGTCTCGAAATATTGCGAGCCGACCGAAACATCACCAGCGAAGACTCTGTCGTTAGGTGGAACCTCTCGGTCTTCGGGCATGACAGGTGTGGCCAGATACATAAAACCGAGCGGCAACACATTGGTCACACTCGCTGTTTGGACACCCGGCAGCCTTTCAATTCGTTCGACAATCCGCTGATAAAACTCCCTGCCCTTAGCTTCGTCGTACCTCTGAAGCCGCAGATTGAACGAAACCTCCAGCACCTGATCCGGTTTGAACCCCAGATCGATTTGTCGCGCATAACGCAGGGTACGCAGGAACAAACCGGTGCTGATGAGCAGCGCCAGCGAGAGTGCAACTTGTGCGACAACCAGCGCATTACGCAAATTCAACCAGCGCACGCGCGGGCCTTCTGCATTGCTCTCATCTTTCAATGCTGGAAGGACATCGGGCCTGGAGGCCTGCAGCGCCGGGACCAGACCAAAGATCACTCCAGTCACGACGGCCAGCAGGAACGTAAAGGCAAACGTGCGGACGTCAAAGGATAGATCGAGAGCAAAGGTAAATGGCGGTGGGAATGGCGGCTTGAAAGCCATCAACAGTTGATTGATCCAGTACGCCAGGAACAACCCCGCACTTGCGCCGGCGAGCGCCAGCAGCACACTCTCTGTCAGCAATTGACGAATCAATCGCCATCGCGTTGCGCCCATCGCTAATCGAACCGCAACCTCTTTTCGCCGCCTTGCGGCGCGCGCCATCAGCAGATTGGCGACGTTGGCACACGCGATCAGCAGCACCGTGAGCACCGTTGCCCCGGCCAGCCTGGAGGATGTCGCTGCCATCTCCCGGATCGAACCGATCATGATGCCCTGGGGACTGATCAGTCGTAGAGAGCGATCATTATTACGATTGAAGCTTCGCTCAGGTGAAGAGGGGTTGGACTCTTCCAGCTGGCGGTTGATCATTTCGAGCGCGGCTTGTGCCTCAGTGACTGAAACGCCTTCTTTGAGTCGTCCGATGGCGCCAAAGTTTTCATCCTGCCGGTCACTAAGAGGATCGGGACTGGATTCTCCGGGCTCCCACCTCATCGCTGCTGTCATCATCACCGGAATCCACAAGCTGACTTGCATTGGAGGGGTCTCACCATCGAAGCCGGCAGGAGCAATACCGATGACGGTGAATCGCCGGTTGTTTAAAACGACCGTCTGACCGACCACTGCACGATCGCTGTTGAAACGACTCTGCCAAAAGTTATGGCTAAGGACCACGACAGGATGTGCGCCGGGCGTACGGTCTTCCTCGGGCAGGAAAGCCCGCCCAGGAGAAGGTTTAATTCCGAGCACGTCGAAGTAGTTGCCGGAAACCATAGCGCCGAGAACGACTTCACTGCGTACGTTATTGCCGAAACTGATCGGCGCTTGCGTATAGAGCGCCAGGTCCGACAATACTTCGTTGCGTTCACGCAAAACCCTGAAGTCAGGGTAAGAAAGTGTTGGCCCTTGCCCGTCACCGCGCATGAGCAGGACCAGTTCGCCCGGCGCTTTGACAGGCAGCGGTCGCAAAAGTAAGGCATCGACGAGACCGAAGATCGCTGTGTTGGCTCCTGTGCCTAGCGCCAATGTGGCTACCGCCACAAGCGTGAAGCCGGGATTCTTGAGCAACATGCGGAGGCCGAAACGAAGGTCCTGAAGCAATTCCTCCAGCCACCTTGTCCCGCGAGCATCGCGGCACATCTCCTTCACCTGCTCAGCACCGCCAAGAGCAAGACGAGCCTGGCGTTGTGCTTCTTCAGGACTGTAGCCCTGGGCAATCAGTTCGCTGGTATGTAGGTCAAGATGGTGGCGGAGTTCCTTTTCGAGTTGCTCTTCTTGCCGCCTTCGGTGAAACAGGCGATGCCACCAGGTCATCCCGCACCTCCTTCAGACAATTTGAGGATCAGACTGACGGCTTGAGTCAGACGCTGCCAGCCCGCGGTTTCAGTTTCCAGTTGCGCTTGCCCCTTCCGCGTCACGCGATAGAACTTGGCCTCGCGCCCGGTCTCGGTAACCTTCCAGTCGGCTGCCAAAAGGCGGCGGTTTTCAAGTCGGTGCAACGCCGGATAAAGCGAGCCCTGCGGAACCTGTACTACACCGCGCGATACCTGTTCCAGGCGTTGGGCGATCGCATACCCGTGAATCGGACCGAGCGCCACAACTTTCAAGATCAACAAATCTAATGTGCCCTGGGGAAGATCTGATTTCGGCTTCACTGCTGTTACCTCCGTCTTCTACATATTAAATGCAATACGTGTAGAAGTGCAAGGTGTACCGAGAGCGACTTGAATCTAGACGCTCCTTGCAGTTTCGAACCACAGCTAGGCAAAGGAAAAGGTCGCCGGAATCGCTTCCAGCGACCTTTGCCCCTCTGCTCAGCACGCTTCCCGTTGCTGTTATTGGTCAGGGCAGCTCGGGCATCCGCCTTCGCATTGCTGTATACAGGACGTATAAATCTGACAGCAGATAAAGTCAGGCGAATCGCATTGCTGGAATCTCTCCAGGCATCTCTTGCAGCAAGTCGATTGTGGGCTAGTCGCAGAAGCCAGTAATGCTGTCAGACATATGACCGATGCAGCTATTGCCAGCAATCGATAATGCAGTGATCTCCATCCCCTCGAGCTTTTCATCGTGGTGACCTCCTTTGTCTTCTTGTATGGTTGGGTTGTGTATATTTCACTAGGTGTGCCTTCCGAAATCCTTTTCCATGATGGTTGTTGTCAGCAGGTTTCAGCTTTCCAACGTGCTGCACATAGGTTAAAGGCGAGGGGCAAGCGCGCAGCGAAGCGCGTTGCCCCTGAATCACGCCACATTAGTTTCCGATTACAAAGAGATGACCCGCGTTCTGGGAGTAGATCTTCCCGTCTCTCGCGATGGATGCCGGCGTGTAGGCCGCGCCGAGAGCGAGTTGCTGAAAGATCTTCTGCTTCAAGGTCCCACCCTGGTTGATGGCAAAGAGATTGCCGTCCTCGTTATTGGCGTAGACAACCCCGTTGGCGTCTGTGGCCATGGCATTGACGCACCACTCAAAGCTGTTCGGATGATCAGAAACGCACGTCACGTTACCAGAGGCGTCACGGCTGCAACTCAGCGTGTTAGTGTTTTTGAACCTCCACTCGACGCCCATAGCCGAGTTGAGTTGCGTGATGAAGTACTCCTCCGGGTAGGTGGGGTGCGTGGCTGTTCGATCCGACGGGCAGATCGCCTCGACGTTACAGTATGATCCCACTTCGCCGTAGTGGTTGTCTTTGATGACAATCGAGTACGTTCCGTCGTGGCTGTATATGCCCGGAGTGATGTCCCACCCAAACTCGTAGGCGCCCTGAAATTGCCCTGTCGAACTGAACTTCAGCAAATGCCCCTGCGCCCAGTTGTAGCGGGTAAAGGTGCCAAAGATGACGCTCCCGTCAGGCGCTACCGTCGGCGAGGATGAACCATCGTCGAGAACGCGGCCAGGCCCTGACTCGTTGACTTCCGGATCTACGCCCAGGTGCGCGCCCACCCTGCAGCCGCCTGGACCACCGATGGGAAGCAGCACTCCGCAGCCATCGTTGAGGCGGCCTCGCAGCGAGGCGTTCCACTTGAGAGTGAGATTCGGGTTGACGGCGATCAGGAAGTTGTATCGAGTCACGAAATGGCCCCGGCTGACCGTGTAGACGGTACCGTCCGGCGCGATCGCCGGTGCGACGTTGATCCCTGGACGCTGCGAGCCACAAGGAGTTGTCGGAGGCACTGCATCCGGGCTGGGCGGCCACGGAAGCTGGCTGCTGCTGAACGCAATTTTGCACGGATCAGTTGCGGTTGGTGCATTGGGAGTGAGTGTCGCGAAGCTCACCTTGCTGGACGTGTTATTAGGCGCGATCTTAACGAGCCACGAGTCGACCACGTCGTCGTCCCACGGCCTGCCGGAGCTGAGTTTGATAGCGTTGTAGTAGATGTTGCCATTCTTGTCAGCGCTAAGCGGACCCGCCACAAAGGTGTTCATATTCTTTGTGGTGCCAAACGGATTGATTGCAGCTGCGATTGTACCGTTGCTGGTGTTGAGCTTCGCGACGGTGCCGCCGGCAGCAGGCACATAAATGAAGTCACCCACTAACACGGGATGAAAGACCGGTTCCCAAAACGGGCCATTGAAGGATGAGCGACTCGCAAAAGGAACCGGTTTCCAATCGGAAGTGAAGCTCCACATCTCAACCAACTGACCGTTTTGCCAGGAGAGCCGCTTCTCCTGCCAGTCTTGTGTTTCCCACGTCTCTGTATGCGTGAAGTTTCCCGACTTGAACTCCATGTACACATCGTTACCGTCGATGATCGGCACCTGGTAATGGACGAGCAAGTCTCCATCATTTTCGGCTTGCTCCTGCGCTACGAACGGGTCGTAAACGATGTCTTGAATGATCCGGTTTAAGTTTTGTCCATTCCAGCCGACCTCGCCGCTATGCTGCGGATCGCGACCCCACTGTGGCCAGTCTGCAGGTGGACCAGCCGCCAGAATTGTCAAGAGACCAGCGCCGCACAAGACAGCGAGCACCGCGACGGATAAAACCCTTGCGTACCTTAGTCCTGAACGTTTCATGATTAAGTCCTCCTTAATAATCGTCGAGTCGGGCAAAGGGCTTTCGGCCTTTGCTCGGCAGTTCGACCGGATATATTTATTAAGATGGGGGTAAAAATGGCGCTCTTTACGGTCTGGCTAGGTGTTCCCGTCGAAGCATAGACCCAAATCAGATAAAGGCTATAAACGTCTTTTCGGTGTTGCTCAATCGACAGAACACGCGTTGATGGGAGGGCCAGCTCTTATCTCCCTGCTTGAAACTGGGCGGTTTTCACGTGAGGCCTGGTCGGGCTTGGGTGAGACTTGTCTACAAATTTTGGACGGCCGAACGCTACACCCGTCAGTCTTGGTATGTCAACATAAATAGTGCGGCCTGTAGTGCGACTAATTTGCCTAAAGGGTACGGCACAAATGATAGGGCCCACCCACGCGAGTGGCCCTTTCCGAGTTTGCTAGTAATTGGTGGCTCCCCACAGTGGACTATCGCAACTTGTTCTTAACGCCAACGACAGAACTGTGTAGTTTCTTGCAGCAGGGTTTTAGTTGAACACCTCGATCATTGAGCGTATAGTTCGCGTGTCACTCGACAGTATATTTCACACGTCAGCCCAGCCGGCATGCCTCCCGTGTCGAACATAATTACCCTCCCAAAACAACAAGCCTAAGAAAGGAGCACTCCAGTGATTAAGGTTCATCGCATTATTAGAGGTACAGCTCTGCTGGCTGTGTGTGGGTTCATGATGATTATCTGGGCTCACGGCAGACCCGAGCCTCCACTGACGCAAGCCAGTTTGGATTCGATAAGTGCCGTGAAACTTCGATTCACCTTCGCGAGTGGCGACTCGGCCAACGTGACCCAGGTCGAAGGCGGCACAATCAAGGTGGAAAAGGACCGGAAAAAGCTGACAATTACTCCTTACAAGCGCGACAATGGTCAGGTCGAGTTGCGCGTATTTCAAGCGGTCCAGCGCGAAGGCAAGGAGATGATGGAAGCGGTAGATACCCTGCTGGTTGATAAGGGCTTGACGAAACTCAACCGAGGCAATCTACCGTTTAGCGTGCAGGTTATCGACGCTGACAAGAAGCTGCCGGCCGCTTCACCTTCCGCGCCTGGTACGTGTTGCGCCACGACTTGTGCCGGGACTGTGGTCTGCGGCGTTTGTGTCTGCACGGACTGCGGGCGCTGCGGGCCCCGCTGGTGTGACTGTGCTGCCCCCTAACTTGGCATACCAGGCAGCGCCGAAATCTATTCGCCTTAAAAACTGCCATGTGAGATTTGAGCGTTGAATTAGCAGCTACTGTGGGTCGCGAGTGATCTGGTAATCGCCGGACCGAGGCCCCGGCCGCACGGTCCACCCTGGGGCGACGGTCACAGTCCAGCCGTCGCCAGTGATGTTGGCGCCTTCAATGCGAAACGGGCCAGGCACTCGTCGTCTGCCATCGTCGCTTATCAGGACTCCGTTCGTCGCCTCCAACGTGCCCCACTGACCCCTGGTGCGGTACTGCGAGAAGTACACCGTCCCGGCTCCGGGAATGGGCGTGGCTCCGACCGCATTAAACGTTGCGCCACCGCCTGACGGAACGAGAAGGACGGGACCATGGACGAAGCGATTCTGCAGGTCTCGCAACACGGCGCTTCGCCGCTCGGCCCGCGCCTGTTCCGCAGCTCGGAGCTCCGTGCCACCGTAACGCGCCGAAGCTTTCACCGCGTTCGCGACTGGTCTGACATCGAGGGCCGCCATCAGCATCTGCCCGAGATCGGAGTCGCGGCGCACCCTGCGCCTCCAATCCGCCGATGCGTCATCGAGAAGAATCCCGTACGCCACACCGGTTGTATATGCTTGCTGCAGGAACGTCTCGTGCTGTTCGGCCGCGGCCAGTTGCTCGAGCGCACTGGTGATTGCCTCCGAGTGCGACGCGGCTGTGGCGACCGTGCCGGTGTATTGTGCGAGGCCTTCCCCGATTTCTTCGACGCGCTCGTTCTGTGCGGCATTGGCAAACTGCGAACGGCGCATCAATCGAAATGCGGCTGCATCGCTCACCGCGCGCTTACGGTTCTTACCAGACTGCGCGAGCGCCCGCGCCAGCGCCCGCCACTCGAGCCGCAACCAAACTCGCCCCTCGAGTGTGTCCAAATGCGCATTCCCCGATCGTGCCGGTCCCCCAGCGGTGGTCAGCCCCAGCTCTGGCTGAATACGGTGGAAGAGCTCATGCAACATCAATATGCCTCGTGTGCGCGCATCAAGGGACGTCGTAAAGTCCCACATGTAGGCCGCCCAACGGGAGCCACCCCACTCGATCGTCGCATTCGCGAACCCAAGAACTCGTGGCGGCTCCTCAGTCGGGCGAGGTTGGTTCGTGGCGAACGTTCGCGTCCGAGCGTCGGCAAACACCATCGGCCCGCACAACGAGATGCCCCAGAGTCGTCCGCTGTCGCGTTGACAGATGGTAGCTGCTTCTTTGAAGTAGGCTTCGGCACGTTGCTGATCGACCTGGGTTGCTGCGGGATTCACCAAGCACAGCGACAGGGATATCAGGCCGAACCACGCAAAGGTGATGATGTGTCTGTCCATAGTTCCTCCGAATCGTGCGCCATGTGGGCTTGCTTATGCAGTGGGAGTCAGGAAGAACACGGCAGAATCTATTACCGCCATCAGAGAAAAGCAAAGAAAAAGGGCAGACCACGTCAGGCGTTAGAGAGGTGGTGTTCGAGAAGACTCGATTGCTGAAGTTCACGATCAGGGTTGAAAACTTGAGGCCACCTTTGCAGGTGGCCTCTTCTTCGCTTCTATTAAGGATGAATGCTCCCCACTCTGATCAGAAGGGTGCGAAGAGTGTCGCTCCCAACACCTTGAAATCACTTCGTTTTTCGTCCAGTGAGGTGCTCAGTTCTTCAAACAGTTGCTGGAAGATTAAACTACTGATGCCGATGAATTCCGTTACTTGAGGTTAACTAGCACCTTGTTACTCGTGACGCCGCGCAGCCGTATGCTCACCAGGATCTCGTTGAGATTGGAAACCTCGTCTGACATTCTTAGATTAATCTGCGTTAGCCAATTCGCTCCTGGCAGTTTGCCGACATGCTCCACCGACAAAGGAAACGTCCGCTGCTGCGAATCTTCAGCCTGAGCCGTGACGATTGCTGCCGTTTCGCCTGGTTGCAACTCGACGCCAGCCGCAAAGAGCATGATGCGCGTGCGTCCATCGGCACTGAAATTATGACTTGACGAGATCGAAAAGGGACCACGAGTCCACGTCACGCTGTCGAGAGCGACAGCTCGTGACGTTCCTTCTTCCGTGAGCAAGGTTGGCGAATTGATTTGGGCATTCAGAGAGCCGAGACCACGAGTCGAGATCACAAATGGTTTACTAGTGCCTTTTGCCAAACCCAGGTGAACCGGAACTTCCTGAGTTTCCTCTGCTCGTCTCGCAAAGAAATTGAAAAAAGCCATCTCATCTTCGCTGAGTAATCCGTCTTTGGAAACAAGGATCGTAGCTACCTTGAAATTTTTCGGCGCGTTAATCGAATCCGGCACTCTGGGTCCGAACTGATTTACGATGTCCGTGATGATAATGCGCGTGACCGGACCCGTGAATAGTTGATTGTTGCATGGCGTCGTGAGGGCCTTGTTCTGTTCAACAAATACGAATTGGTCTGCTACTTGACTGGCGGGCAACAGGCCCATGAGATAAAGATCCAGATCGTTGAAAACCGGAGGGCCGTTCCGGGGCGTTAATCTGATGCCGCCTGGCTCGGGCGTAAGCAAACACGGATACTCTCCGCCCTGACCTGTTGGTCCGATCGAAAACCCCATAATACCGCTGGCCATGCTCGATATGGGCCAATGCGGAATGCCGAGGCTCAGCGGCGGCATATGCAAAAAATTAATCCACTGATGACCTAGTTCATGCTGGTAACCGTAATCAGCACCATCGAAGAAAGTCGAAATCGGAAAGACGGTGATACCTGACAACTTACCGGAGCTTCCATAGCTGGTGGCGAGAGTAAAGACATTTTGCCCAATGCCCAGGACTTCGTTTTTGGTGGCAAAGTGAAATCGGTTCTGAAATCTATTCAAGACCTGAACGACGTTCACAAAGTCATAATCGTCGCCGACAAGTTGATAGAACCTTTTCGTGATGCGAGTCACATCAGGGTTCACGCCGGTCACGTAATCCGAGTCAACTAAATTCACGACGTGGGTGGTACGCTGCGCGTCGGTAGCCAGGCTTGTGATGGGCAAGCGTGCAATCTGATCAGTTATGATTTCGGCAAAGACGTTGCCTTGAAAAGGATTGCCGGTATTCGGGAATGCCCTGAGAAATCCTACGAACCGGCGGAAAACATCGTTGACCTGAAGTCCCTGCGTGATCAAAGAGGCCTGTACCGTGACTGTGTAAACGCTGTCGCCGGCAACGCGATCGCCACCAGTCCCGTCGTCACGCATCTCGAGCTCAACTCCTACTTGCTGGAAGTCAGTGGTGTACTCCAGCACAACTCTGCTGAGACTTCCGACTACCTTCGCTTCAAAAAGGACCGGCTGGGTGCGATCGGAGCGTATGACGATCGGATCAAATTTACTGTAGACGACTTGCAGTCCGGTTTGTGCGAACGCCGCTGAGGAATCCGACAGTCCTGCGATAATCAAGAGCGCAAGACAAAGTATAAGTTTCCATTTCATGGATCGTGAGAATCCTACGTTGAGCTTATTCTGCGGAAGTGAATCTTAAAAGAAAACGTAATCATGAGAAATACCCGGATTCATCAGTGACGTCAAGCTGCTTTGCGGGCGCCGCTGAAACTCATTCTGAATCGCGAGTATTGGAATGCAAGCGTCTACGGGTGAAGCGTAACCGGTGTCCTGGGTTTAGTGAGGTCTCAGATCGTTCAGTAGGTTCTGCAATCTTGAAGCCCAGAGTTGCAGGTCAAAGTTTTGTGGGTCGTCGTGGGCGTTAGCACCGAACTCATCATCAATCACGCCATGAAAAGCAGGAATTAACCACTTCCCGCGGCGCACACTCGCCGCAACGTAGAGCAGCGCCAGGCGATCGAGCTGGGCTGCGCTGAAACCGGGTTCAGGCGCAATCGCGTCATTGCATTGCGTGTCGCCGTTAACGCGACGGCAACAAACTCTTAACTGTGGATTGCAACGGCGTGGTTGAATCAACTCGTTGTGAAGCAACAAGCCTCTAAATCCGGGATATCGGTTTTCAAGTTTTACGCCAGTCTTGACAGTTGCAAGCCGGTAGTCACGCGACGTAATTGAATCGCCGACACGATCGATCCAAACGTGAGTCCGCTGACCCGAGCGCAAACGGTTCACACGTCCAGCGTTCCATTCCGCGCCGTTGATTACATCGTTTGCCGGAAAGGGGTCGCGTACAACATTAGGCGAGCTGGTGTCGTGAATGATGAAGTAACGCGCCGTCGTCAGCGGCAGATCAATGGGACCACCGATTCGCGAATCATCAATATGACGCTCAGTCAGGTAGCGCTTGATAGTATTCTTGTCAACCGCGACAGCTCGCCCGATCAAGCCATCAAGTGGAGCAGGCAATTCAGTGAGTGCAGGGCCCAACTGGCGATTCATTTTTACGGTGCGCAGCAAACACCGGCCTTGAATAAGCCATTGATCGTCTGCAAGCGGACCACTAGTAACGGGACACACGCCTCCCTGCGCATAAAGCGGAGGAACAAGCGCGAAGAAGAAGAACAGAACGAGGGAAAATCTAATAGCTCTATGTGAGAGCACAAGGTTGACTCCTGAGGAAATTGAATCGCGGCCCAAGTCTAACATACATAGCTTGTCGCTTCGGTAGAAGCGCCCTACTGTTGATTTCTTTCTGTCTCTTCTGCCTTCGTGAGGGTTTTGCGGTGAAGTTATAGAAGAGAAGAGGCACACAAAGCACAAACTCACTTGTGCTTTATGTGCCTCTTTGTGGCTACTTCTTCTTGTGGCTTACTTCGCCTTCACCATCACGTTGCCACCACCGAGTGGGAGCAGCGCCAGGTTGGTGCCGACTTGACGCCAGATCAGTCCGTTGTTGTCGAGGATTGTGATCGCGTAGGCGTCGAACGTACGCGGCGTCAGCAGGTCGCCGTCGCGCGTGTCGACGATGAAGCTGAAGTTGCCGAACGACTGCACGACCGCACCTGTCTGCTGATCGACCTTCTGAACCACGCACTTGCCCTTGAATGACGAGCGATTCGAGATGCTCGTGCCAGGCTCGTTGGAGAAGTTCAGGAATCCACCCGCCCAACTCGTGCTCTTGACGATGTAGTTGAAACCATCAAGACCACGGAAGATGTAGATCGAGTTACCCTTCGGATTGCCATTGCCGCCTTTAACGGTGAAGCCGAAATTGCCCTTACCATTAACGCTTTCCGGATCGGGAATCCAACCGCCACCGCTCGTCTGCTGATCGTCGGTTCCAACGGCAACGTTGAGCGTGCCGAGACCAACAGGATTTGCGGTCCAGTAACCATTGCTGGCTTCGATCTTGACCTTCACGACGTAGGTATCAGCCGCCACACCGGACAGGAACGAGACTGCGTCGCCGTTACTATCAACCGGCACGTTAGTCACCGTCATATCTGGTGTGCTGCCCATATTGCTCGACTTGAAGATCTCAAAGACCACCCTGGCGAGAGTTATGTCACCCGGTGCTCCATCCGGATCCTGCGTGAGGTGTGCCGCGAGACGCACCGTTGCAGTGGTCACAGATGGACCAGAAGTGATCACGCCCATGTCACCGGTGTAGGTTGTTTCCGCCGTCTCCTTGTTGACCGTAATCGTGACTGTTGCAAGTGCCTGCGCACCGTGCGGGTCAACCACCTTCAGATCGATCGGATAGACACCAGCCACAACCAAAGGATTTCCGGAGATCGTCAATGTGCCGACACCCGGTGTAACAGTCAGTCCCGCAGGTATTGAAGACAGGACTGTCAAAGTGAGATCCGCAACCGGATCGTCCGGATCAGAAACTGAAACATTCACTGTCGTGATCGGATCGCTGTACTGCACCGTCTGCGACAACAAATTGATCGTGAACACGGGCGCATCGTTAACAGCGTTGACCGTAACGTTCACTGTCGCCGTTGCG
>DASTVU010000133.1:0-3077 GCA_035758935.1 Pyrinomonadaceae bacterium
GTTGTTGACCTCGACGTTAATCTTATCGTTTTCGGCGCCCAGGAAAGGACCTTGTTTGACGCTGATGCATTGCATGTCTTCGATTACGCGAACGGCGTGTGTTCCGTGAATGAGCACGATGCCGTCACCGGCGCGCAGGACAACTTCGCGAAATCGGTCGCCGGCTTCGTCGTAGAAGTCGACCGCTACCACGCCACGCTGCACGACAAACATCTGCTGCAGATCGTCGATCTTTCGAGAGATCGGTTTGTGGTAATGAGGTGGTTCGATAAAACCCGCCTGATGGGCTAATAAGCCAAACTGGAAAGAGGAATCAGCCGGAGAGAAAAACCTCGTCTCTTTTACCTCTGTGCCGGCCCAGATGATTTCGGCATATTTTGTGCCGTTATGTTCGACTGTCTCGACGCCGTTTGTGCTCATTTTGGTTGAATATACAGTGCGTTTAGAAAGTTTGCCACAAAGAAGCACAAAAGGCACAAGCTATACTTTACGAGCGAGGAAGCCGACGTCGCGAAGGGTTACAGGGCGACCGCCGATCGAGACGGTTCGTTCTTCGCCTTCCTCGAATTTGAAGAGAATTTCATAGTTTGACGGAAGCGCTCCGATCAAGGCCTCGAAGCTTACGAGTGTCATCGGTTGGCTTGAGCGACCTTCCGGCGCGTTTGGCAATCGGCCTGGTCCGTGCGCTGCGATCTCTGTTATCTGCGTGGTATAGATTGGTGCTTCTGTGTTTGCGACTGCCGTGCGCGTTACGTAGATGTAGGAGAGTTCGAGCGCGCAAAGGTCGGCGAGTGTCTGTAGCGGGTCGCCGGCATACTGCAACGCACCTTGTGCAATCGCGAGATCACGAGACTCGAGCTTATTCGTTGCCGAAGTAATGTCCGAATGGAACGAGAGCTTCGCATCGCTTTCGCCTGCCGCCGCCATCGCCGGAGTTTCTACGATCGACCAGTGCCGAATTCTCCCTGGCAGCATCAACTCCATCTCGAAATAGCTCGCCCCACACGCACCACCAATCTCCAGCACACTTAATTCTCGTTGCGGCTCGACGTACGACAACACAAACAGATTCTGAACAAGCTGCCGCGTCGTTATCGGCGGTTTCTGACCGAGACTCTCGCGGTATCTCTTAGTCTTTTCTTTTACGACATCGACGAGTCGAGGATCTTCATAAGAGTCGGAATCGCGCAGTGCGGCAGCGAAGTTTTCATACTCGCGCAGCTCGGTCGTGGTCTCACGATTCAACCGCGCAAACAGTCGCCTCACTTCTTCAACTCCAAACAAGCAAGACCACGTTCACCGGCCGGATAATCAGGCGGATATTCGATCGTTGAATTCGGATCGGAATACTTACTGGTGTGCACGTCGAAGAACTCGCAATCCTTACAAGCTTCGCGATTGCTGAGCTGCCAGCCATCAGGATGGTATTGAAAAATCGCTTCGTGATGCTGTGACGGCGCAAACCCCTCCACAAGCGTGTCAACGAGCGACGAATCGAACTGCTGAAACCAGCCGTGATTCTCGTAGCGTCCAAATGGAAAAGAGATGAAAAGCGATCCGCCTGGTTTGAGCACGCGTTTGAGCTCTTTCACCGCCAAAATAAATTCACTCGGATCGCTTCGCTGAGCGATCTTGAGATCCTCAGCGTACATCGTGTTGTCCATGCCGATGTGTTCGATAGTCGAGATGCACGCGACTGCATCAAAGCGCTCGCTGCGGAAATCCAGATCTCGCAAATCACCAAAGACGTACGACACGCCCATCTGCCAGAATGCCTGACCTTCGGGCGCAAGCGTGACGATAGTTGTTTGTTTGTCTTTCAGCGGCGGTGAGGCCAGGACGAAATCATAATTCAGTGCGGATCCGGCATCGAGAAAGCGTCCGCCTTGCAACTGCCGCACACGCGATAGCACCCATGGAATTTCGATGATTCGCGCGTCGAGACGATATCCGTATCCTTTCGGCAGCGAGCGATTCGCGGCTAACGTGTCGAGCAGTGACTGGTCGTTCACTGCCTCACTCAAAACTTTTTCACGATACTCGTGATAACCCTCACGCCACGGGCGACGATCGGATTTCAAATAGGAAGCGAGACGTTTGCGCCTGACCACATTCCATGCAGTCTTGCCAACACTTCCTTTAATGCGCGACGCAATAGTAAGAACTGATGACATTCTTTTACTTTCGTTGGATACAGTCAGTACCGTAACGCGGTAGCGTCGGGTCGGACATCGAACTAACTATTCGAAGAAAAAAGACTCACCCGACGCTACCGCGTTACGGTACTGACCTCTTCCAAGTACGATTCGCTAGATAGCGATCCAGGATCTCGGTTAGTTCCTGCATCCTATGATAATAGGAATGTTCAGACAAGGTGCGTTGCTGGCCCGCCTTCGCAATCGCCTCTCGTTCGCTGTCGTGAGCTAGATAATAATTGACGAGCTCCACGCACTCTTCAGTGGAACGATACGCGACCACTTCCTTGCCGATTTCAAACAGCTCGTGAAGATTTGTTTTCCAGTCAGTCAACAGCATAGTGCCGACTCCGGTTGCTTCGTAGAGTCGCATATTTGCCGCGTACTGTTCTGCCATATCGATGTGGATATTTAGCGCGATCTTCGAGCGCTGCAGTTGCCGGTACATGTCATAACCCCAGAGCGGCGGATTCACGCGGCCACGCAACGGAGATTCAGGCGGCAGACTGTTTGCTCCCGCTCCCCAAAATGAAACAGGAACTTTGCGGCAGAGTTCTTCAAGCAACGCCAGTCGCTGTTTGTGGTCCTGGCCGACTGAGCCGATAAACGCCAGCTCGGCATTCTGCGGTTGTGGCTCAAGTCGTTTGAGAATCGTTTCTTCAAAACCGAGCCGCAGCAACTCCGAGCGAGTGCCGGCTTTTCGCAAGCGCTCGACGAAATGTGGCGCGGCGCTGATAACGAGATCGAATGGGCTTAGATCGAGACCCGGAGGAATCGGATAAGCCATTTCCCCCACGAGCAGCTTCGTCGATTCTTTCAACGTTTGATGAAAGTGGGTGGGAAGATAGAGAACGTCGCAAATGAAGATGACATCAGGTTTGA
>DASTVU010000134.1:0-4225 GCA_035758935.1 Pyrinomonadaceae bacterium
ACGATCACGTCGAAGCTGGTCCAGGGTCGCCGCTCGCTCAACCGCTCAGTGTTGCTGGAAAAACGATCGGCAATCGCTTCTGCATTCATCCGATGGAAGGTTGGGACGGAACTCGCGATGGCAAACCGAGTGAAGCCACCACCCGTCGCTGGCGAAATTTCGGCTTGAGCGGCGCCAAATTGATCTGGGGCGGCGAGGCGGTTGCCGTTCGCCATGATGGACGCGCTAATCCGAACCAGTTACTCATCAACGAGGACAACAAGCACGGGTTGGGCCAACTGCGTGAGGAATTGATCGCGTATCACCAGCAAGCGTCTGGCTCAACCGAGGGTCTAATAGTCGGCTTGCAGCTTACTCACTCGGGTCGCTTCAGCCGTCCTAATGAAAAGATGCGACCTGAGCCGCGTCTTCTCTATCATCATCCACTGCTCGATCCACGCGTTAATGCGAACGGCAATTCACCTCTACTGACTGACGACGACATACGCCAGATAATCGACGACTTCATCGCCGCCGCACGCATCGCAAATGATCTCGGTTTTGATTTCCTCGACGTCAAACACTGTCACGGTTATCTCGGTCACGAATTTTTGAGCGCACACACACGCGCGGGTGATTACGGCGGGAGTTTCGAAAATCGCACACGTTTTCTACGTGAGGTGACTGAAGGCATCCGAAGCGTCGCGCCAAACATGCTGCTTGGTGTCCGATTGTCAGCATTCGATCTGATTGCCTTCCGTTCCGATCCAACGCAAGCGACCGATGGAAAAACCGGACCAGGCATCGCCGAACATGCTGACTTGCCGTATCACTGGGGCTTCGGCGTCGATGTCGATAATCCGCAGCGGTACGACTTAAGCGAGCCGCGCCGGTTTCTTGCACTCCTGCGCGAGCTCGGAATCTATCTGGTCAACATTTCCGGCGGCAGTCCTTATTACAATCCGCATATTCAGCGTCCGGCTTTGTACCCTCCATCTGATGGTTATCAACCACCTGAGGATCCGCTCGTCGGCGTAGCGCGACAGATGGAAGTCACGCGCACGTTGAAAGAAGAGTTTCCCGAGCTTGTTCTTGTCGGCACAGGCTACAGCTATTTGCAGGAGTATCTGCCGAACGTTGCGCAGGCGGCAGTGCGGCAAGGCTGGGTCGATTCGATCGGATTGGGCCGAATGGTTTTGTCGTATCCGGAACTACCGCTCGACGTGTTGAGTGGTCGCGGATTGCAACACAAACGGATTTGTCGCACGTTCAGCGACTGCACTACCGCGCCGCGCAAAGGATTGCCATCGGGTTGTTACCCGCTCGACGAGTTTTACAGAAAGTCAGAAGACGGCACGGCGCTGAAGGCAATTAAGTCAGCCGCGCGCGCACAGACGAGTTAAAGATGCTTCAGGCAACGAGACGTGCATTTCTAAGTTTGCGTCAGAGTCGAGTGGCGAGCACGGAGGAGTGTTGGTTGCACGTCAATCGAAAGGCAATGGCATGTCGCTTTGAAGTAACGCTGCATCAGTCAACGGAGTTTGGTGTGTCGATCGCGAGCGACGCGCTGGACCAGATCGAAGAGATTGAGAAACATTTATCGGTCTTTAAAGAAGAGAGTGCGGTCAGCTTGCTCAATCGAAATGCTTCGTCGGGTGCCGTTCGTGTGGATCGACCGTTGTTCGAGCTTCTTTCGCTCTGCAAGCAGTTGCATGACGAAACCGAGGGAGCGTTTGACATAACAAGTGGGCCGTTGACGCGTTGCTGGGGTTTCCTAAAACGCGAAGGGCGTGTTCCATCCGACAGTGAGATTAACAACGCAAAAGCGTTAGTCGGCAGCGACAAACTCGTGCTCGATGTTGCTGCGTCAACGGTTCAATTTAAGCAGCCACGTGTTGAAATAAATCTGGGAAGCATCGGCAAGGGATACGCGCTCGACGTAGTGAGTGAGCATTTCAAAAAGGCAAACGAGCCCGCGCTGTTGAGTGCCGGGGCAAGTAGTTTTCTAGCGACAGGATCTGCGAGGGCCTGGCTCGTTGGTGTTCGTCATCCGCGCGCGAAACAGAAACGACTGGCAAGTGTTCGACTTCGCGAGTGTGCGATGTCGACGAGTGGAAGTGAAGAACAGTTTTTCGAGGTTGATGGACGACGGTTCGGGCACATCATCGATTCGCGCACCGGTTGGCCGGCAGAGAAAGTCAGCAGCGTGACGGTCGTCGCAGATTCGGCTGCTCGTAGCGACGCTCTCGCGACTGCGTTCTTCGTCGGCGGGCGCGAGTTGGCAGAGCGCTACTGCGAAAAACATCAAAACGTGCTTGCCATCATGCTGGAGGCAGACGCGCAACGGCCGTTTCTGATTGGGCGCAACAAGCATTGCGAGATTGAACTACTGTAAGAGGATGGCTCACGCAAAGGCGCAAAGCCGGCAAAGAAGGCTATTAGGAAATCACTTAGCGCTTTTTGCGTCTTTGCGTGAAAGATTTTCTTTTGTTGGCAATGACTAATGAACCACAAAATCCCTTCACGCGAGCGCAGAGCATCGCGCTGATTGTCCTGCGCACCCTGATCGGATGGCATTTTCTTTACGAAGCCTACTTCAAGATCATGTCGCCCGCATGGACCCGCGGTGGTGGTCCACTCACGCCCTGGACTTCTGCCGGTTATCTACAGGGAGCGAGTGGTCCGCTCGGCGCTATTTTTCGTCGCCTCGTAAATGCAGGTTGGACCGTGTGGCTGGATCGTGGTGTCAAAGTCACGCTGCTTGTGATCGGACTGAGTTTGATTCTTGGTCTCTTCACACGAGTCGGACTGTGGTTGGCCCTCGCGATGTTAACAGTGTTCTATCTGCTTTATGTGCCGACGCTCGGTATCCCGCAGCCGAACAACGAAGGCACATATCTGATCGTCAACAAAACTCTCATTGAAGCTGCAGCCGTTGCTGTGTTGCTGATGTTTGATACCGGCAGGATTGCCGGGTTGGATTTGTTTTTAAGGAAGCACACATCATGAATCTTACCGAAGAACAGCGAAAGATCGGTCGTCGGAATTTTATGAAGGCGGTCGCAGGTGCGCCTGCGTTAGTTGCCCTCGGCGCAGCGGCGTTGACTCGTGGTCCAGTTCGCGGCGGGCCTGTAAAGATCGCGTTGGTCGGCACTGGAGATATGGGCAGGGGACTGCTCAGGCAGTACCAGCGAGAATTTTGCGACCTGAAGGCGCTGTGCGATGTGAATCCAAAAAGACGTGCGGCGATGGTCAAGATGATGGTCGACAATGGTTGGCCCAAGCCAAACGAGTATGACGACTGGCAACAGATGCTGCAGAAAGAAGATCTCGAAGCCGTCCACATCGCAACTCCTCTGTGGACACACGCAGAGATCACCGTCGGATCGCTCAACGCAGGTAAGCATGTACTCTGCGAAAAGATGATGGCGAAGTCCGCGGATGAGTGTCAGGCGATGATTGACGCCGCGAATAAAAACAAACGCGTGCTCGAGATTGGTTACCAGCGTTATTACAACCCTGTCTACCAGGCGGCTTACACGAACATCATCAAACAGGGATTGCTCGGCGATATTTATCACGCGCGTCTACAGTGGCATCGCAACTCGACGTGGCGGAAAAACGAAGAAGCGCCGGCCCCGAATTTTGATCCGAGTCGGTGGGGTTATCCTGATTGGGAACACCTTCTGAACTGGCGCATGTACCGGAAATACTCGGAAGGTTTGTTGTGCGAACTCGGCAGTCATCAATTGAATGCGACGAGTTGGTTTCTCGATTCTGCGCCCGAGGCGGTTTATTGCACCGGTGGAACTTATCGATTCAAAGACGGGCGTGAGGTTTTTGATCACGTTTATGCCACCTTCGATTTCCCGGGCGGACGCACCGCGACGTTCTCTTCGATCCAGTCGAATGCGTTTGAGGCGAACTACGAAATGTTCATGGGTACGAAGGGCACTCTGATCATGTCGCGCGAGTTCGATGCGTTTCTTTTCCATGAAGGAGAGAATTCGAACACACGTGTGGAGATCTCGAAACAGAGTGGTCCCGTGGCCGATGCGTCCGCAACGCAGCCGGCCGATTCGACCGCTCGTACTGTTGATGCCCCAGTCGGCGGAATCCAGGACAAAGGAATTTCTTACAAGAACGAGATCGCGGAGTTCTGTGCGGCCGTCAGAACGGGCAGTCCGGTGCGTTGTGGAGGTGAGAAGGCAAAGGCCTCCGCCGTGGCGATTCTTACCGGAAATAG
>DASTVU010000135.1:0-8913 GCA_035758935.1 Pyrinomonadaceae bacterium
CACGAGCGGATTCGCGCGCAACTCGCAACGCTTCAGTCAGCACTGCGGTTGGTTCGAGGTCAGCGCCGAGCATGTCGCGCTCGTGTTCCGGAAGCTGATCGGCCTGCGAACGATCGCGCAGATAGTTGACGGGGATGCCGCCGCCAAGATTGATGTGTTCGAGAGTGTGACCCGTTTCACGGTGAATAGTGACGAGGTGCTCCCACATGCTCTTGAATGCTTCGGCAAACGGTTCGACGTCGGGCGTCTGCGAGCCGACGTGAATATGAATACCGCAAACATGTACCAGGTCCGGTCTTTCAAGGCCGCGACGAAACGCAGCCAGCACTTCTGACGATGAGATCCCAAACTTCGATGTCAACAGTGCTGTTTGTAAACCGAGATGCGAGCGCGTGCCGATTTCAGGCACAAGACGCAGCGTAATGCGCGCGGGACCAACGTCTTCGCCGCTTGCTCGCAGACGTTCAACGGATTGTTCGACTAAATCGATCTCGTAAATTGAGTCGACATTGATAGCGTAGATTCCGGCACGTACCGCATCGTCGATTTCATCATCAGACTTGCTCGTGCCGTTGAAGATAATCTGATCGGGTCGAAACCCAACGCGCAGTGCTTTGAATAGTTCGCCGCCGCTGTTGACTTCAATATCGATTCCCGACTCGAGTACGACCTTCAGGATCGCCATGTTTGAGTTTGCCTTCGACGCGTAGCAAAACTTGATCGGGCGATCGACGGCGTCGGCGGCTCGTTGTAGACGGGTAATGTTGTCGCGAATACGGCCTTCGGAAAAAACAAACAACGGCGAGTTGAATTCTTTCACCAACTCGATGGTATCAACGCCATTGACGGTCAGGTGATCGTCGCGCACTTCGAGGTATCCCGGTATAGACCACGCGGGACACAGAGTGGCAATTCCAGATGACATTCTGTGATTTCAGCTCCAGTTGGAAAATTAGCCGCAGATAACGCGGGTGAAATGCTCAATTTGAACGAACGAAATTATAACTAAGCGTCCCGCTGACTCTGACAGGCTCACCTGCCAGCAATGTCGGTGGAAACCTCGCCAGCCGCGCAGCATTTACAGCCGCCGGTTGCAGATGTTGCGGACCAGAAACAGCCTTGGCATCAAGTACAGTGCCTTGCTCGTCGATTAAAACCTGGACCAGTACAACACCAGTTGCTTCACCCGCCGGAACCTCCGGTAGCGGCAGGTAAAGAGCTTTACCGTTCAACATACCGCCCGCGATTGGCGCACGCTTTTGACCTTGCGGATTCTGTTGTGCGGGGTTCTGTTGTTGATTGTTGCCGGCACCCGCTTCGGTATTGTTCTCTTTATTTGGCGTTGGCGGCAGCTCGGTCTCGCCTTCTGTGCCGCTGTTATTTTGAATCTGGTTCTTGGCTTCCTGACCGGTAGCATTCGGATCGACGTTGGTGTTTGCGGTGATCTTTGGAACTTCGTTTACGCGCTCGGGAAGCTCGAACGAGCTCAGGAATTTTTCATCAAGAGCCTCATCCTTTTTGGTGTTGAGCGTAACGATCGCGTAGAACCGCTTCCTTGTCACAAACGCGTTGACGGATCCGGTCAAGTCGCCGAGAGTCATCTTGTAAGATCTGCCAGTGTGACCGCGGAATGGACGGCTGTTGACTAGAGTAAGTCTACTGGGCGTCTCTTTTGTTCGAACCTTCGCCGGGAAGAAATTTTTGAATGCGTCGATATAAGAGTTGAAACGCGCGAATTCAGTGTATTGCGCGGGATCAGATTTAATTCCGCTCAACGACGCAATGGCGAGCACGGGGCCTGCGGACGAGGTCGCAAGATACAACCGCGCGTTGAGCTCCATTTTGTGGTACGGAAAAGTGGTTGACTCTGCCGTTCGGTTCTTCGGCATCAGCACCGTGAACTCTTCGTTCTCGGGGCTGAAACTCTCCCATTCCGTCCAGACGTCAGCGGGCTTTTGGGCCTGCGCCGAAAACGCGAAAGCGCTCAGCAGGAGAATCGCAAGTGCCAAATGTAATCGACGAAAATACATGTCATTACCTCCCTCAGCTTTGAGCTTGACCACGTCGAGTTTGTTTGTCGGAGACCTATGATAGGGTCTTCTCACGCAGCGGCGCAACGCTAAACCCCTTGGAGTGCGGCGGCCTGACGCCGCTTTGGTCTTGATCAGGCGCGATCGATAACAAAGCAGCGTCAGGCCGCCGCGCTCCAA
The DNA here is from genome assembly GCA_035758935.1 of Pyrinomonadaceae bacterium. Taxonomy (GTDB): domain Bacteria; phylum Acidobacteriota; class Blastocatellia; order Pyrinomonadales; family Pyrinomonadaceae; genus PSRF01. The sequence goes on from DASTVU010000135.1 coordinate 2,211, forward strand.
GGAGGCGCTCAATTCAACCGGCAGCCATTTTTGCCTTTTGCATATCCACCAAAACGCGGCGCAGAATCTTTCCCGATGGTGATTTAGGTATCGCGTCTACGAATTCCAGATAGCGAATTCTTTTGTGTGGCGCGACCCGCGCGGCCACGAATTCGAGAATCGCTTCCGGTTCGATCTGCTCTCGTAATACGAGGATTCCCTTCGGCACCTCTCCCGCTTCGTCGTCGGGATAAGGAATCACTGCCGCATCGGCGACGCATGGGTGCGTTAACAACACGGCTTCGAGTTCAGCCGGCGGCACCTGAAATCCTTTGTACTTGATCAACTCCTTCGCGCGATCGACGATGAAGAAGTGTCCATCTTCATCTGCGTATCCGATGTCGCCTGTGTGCAGCCACCTTTCTGCATCGATCGTTTGCGCAGTTGCGTCCGGATTATTCAAATAACCGATCATGACCTGCGGCCCACGCACACAAACCTCGCCTTTCTTATTTGGACCAACCGGCTCGCCGGTTTCGAGATCCACGATCTTGCATTCGGTGTTCGGTGCGGGAACTCCAACTGAGCCGAACTTGATTTGCTTCGGTGGCGCCGGTGATGAATGAGTAACCGGACTCGTCTCCGTCATTCCATAACCCTGTCGAACACTACATCCGAGACGTTCCATACACGCGCGCGTCAGTTCTTCGCCCAGTGGCGCAGCTCCGGAAAAGATCGTCTTGAGGTTCGGTAACTTGTAATTGTCGACAATCGGATTCTTGCTCAAACTCAAAACGATTGGCGGCACGAGGTGCGCGAGACTCACGTCGTAATCCTGAACTGCCTTCAGGAACGACTCCAATTCAAACCGCGGCATCGTTACGATAGTGGCGCCGGTGTAGAGGCCCATGTTCAAGACTACGACCAGACCGTAGATGTGAAACAATGGCAACACGCAGATCAAAGTGTCAGTCTCGTAGAAATAGCAGAGCCCTTCCATCTGACGAAGGTTCGCGACGAGGTTGTAATGAGTGAGCATTACGCCTTTTGGAAGCCCGGTGGTGCCGCTTGAATATGGTAAGGCGACGAGATCTTCGCGCGCATTAATCGCTACTTGTTCTGCGCGGCCGTTGTCGACGAGAAGGGAATCGAATGGAGTTGCGTTTGGTGCTTCTCCGAAGACAAAAAGCTCTTCGATGTTAGCGTATTCAGCCCCTGCGGCTGCTTTTTCCACGCAGCTCGGCACCGTTACGAGGAAGCGTGCGCCTGAGTCCTTGAGTTGATGCGCAATTTCATACGGCGTGTACAGCGGGTTGATTGGCGTGACGATTCCACCTAAAGTCGCCACCGCATGAAAAGCGATCGCATATTCCGCACAATTCGGACTGAGGATGCCGAATACTTCACCTTTCTTGAATCCGCGTTGCTGAAGGTTGTAGGCCGCGATGCTGATCGCTTCGGCAAGTTGTTTGTAACTTACCTTGCGGCCAGTCGGACCGTCGATCAGCGCGGGCTTGTCGCCAAGTTCTTCCGCGCGGTGCAAAGTGAAAGGCGTAAGTGCAGTTTCAGGGATTTCTACATCTGGGTAGGGGCCTTTAATAATCATTTGGTTTACAGGATTCCAGGATTTTGCAGGATTTACGTGATTACTTGGGTTAATCTGTGCTTTGCGAAATCCTGTCGGTCGATACCTTAGCAGCATCATCACACCTCTGAAAAGAGAAAACGAAATGCCGGAAACCGCGAAGCGTCCCCTCAACATCATCTGCCTGGCAACCTACTTCAAAGGCGCTGATTTCATTCACGAGTGCAAAGCTCATGGTTGTCATGTGATTTTGGTGACGAAAGAGAAGATGCTCAAGGAAGACTGGCCACGCGAAAGTCTCGACGATCTGATTGCTGTTCCGAACGATGCAGGCCCGCCACTTTTTATTGACTTACTTGCATTTCTGGCGCGCACTCGCAAGATCGATCGAGTCATTGCGCTCGAGGAGTTTGACGTTGTGACAGCTGCCTTGATGCGTGAGCATTTGTGTCTGCCTGGGCTGAGTAGCTCGGGCGCGAAAGTCTTTCGCGACAAGCTGTCGATGGCGGTTCACAGCCAGCGAGCGGGAATCAATGTGCCGGATTTTGTCCCACTCGTTAACGCGGAAGAAGTTGAAGAATTCATGCAGAGGGTGCCTGGTCCTTGGGTGATCAAGCCACGCTCCGACGTTTCGGCTATTGGAATCTCAAAAGTGAGCGAACCGGAAGAGGTGCGTCGCGCCATCAGTGAGAAGAATGAGCGTGAGAACTTGCGCGAACGTGCTTCTTACTATGTGCTGGCGCGATTCATTCCGGGTGAAGTCTTTCACGTCGATTCTGTCGTTAACGACGGCAAGGTTTTGTTCGCAGGAACAAACCAGTACGGACGCCCGCCGATGCAGGTGGCGCACCAGGGTGGTGCGTACATCTCGCGCACACTCGAACGCGGATCGGCAGACGAGAAAACGTTGCTGAGTCTCAACAAGAAGCTCGTGCGCGCGTTGGGACTCGAACGCGGCGCCACGCACGCCGAGTTTATCAAGAGCGATGCTGACGGAAAGTTTTACTTTCTTGAGATTGCAGCACGCGTGGGCGGTGCTTACATTTCAGACGTGCTCGAAGCAGCTTCGGGCGTTAATCTCTGGCGCGAGTGGGCTCGCCTGGAGATCTTAGACGGCAAAGCGCCGTCGAAGATTACACCTCTGCGCAAAGAATACGCGGGAATTATCTTGTCACTGGCGAAACAGGAATGTCCCGACACCTCAGCCTACGCCGACGAAGAGATCATCTATCGCGTAAAGAAGCGCCACCACGCCGGCCTCATCCTCCGCGCCCCACGCCTTGAGCGAGTCCATCAACTCCTGGACGACTACGGTCGACGCTTCGTCGAAGACTTCGTCGCCGTCGCTCCACCACCTGAGCGACCGGAATAAGGCCACGACTTATTCACGTCCACGCCAATAGAACGGCCGGCGCTTTTGGCTAGCAATTGCGAGAATTCGAATTCTATCAGGTTTAATCGAGAAGATGATGTTGTAAGAAAATCGTCTCACGACCTTACGCCGAATGCCCCTGATAATAATTGGTGAGGCTTGCGGATGTTCTTGAATGTGAGTGACTGCGGCTTGCATCGCCGCCAGAAAACGGAAACCTAGACCTTCTCGTTCGTTCTCAAAGAAAATCGTCGCATCATTCAACTCAATCTCCGCGAGCTCGTGAAAGCTCACTCTTTTGCTCATGAAATCCGTGCTCTTGCATCTCTAAACACATCTTCGGCATCCCGCATCGACGCTGTGCCATCGTCAAGCTCAGCGTCGCGGCGGACAGCCTCCTCAGCCCACAGCCGCTCAATCTCCTCCTCAGATAGATCGTCAAGGCTTCTGAGGAGTTTTTCAGCAAGCTCCGCACGTGCTTGTGGCTTGAGTTTTAGCGCTTCAGTTTCGACTTGTTCGTTTGTCATCTGGTCCCACCTTCAGACCTTAATAGCCACAGATTAATCCGTGGCTGATTGACGTTGCAAATATTTATCCAGCCAATCCAGTACCGTGTGGAACCAGAGTTGGGAGTTTTGGGGTTTTAGGACCCAATGGCCTTCGTCGGGAAAGATCAGGATTTTGGAGTCGATGCCTTTGCGCTGGACGGCGGTAAACAATTGCATGCCTTCACCGATCGGAACGCGATAGTCCAGCTCGCCGTGAATGATTAGGATCGGGGTGTTGAAGTTTTGTACAAACTTGTGCGGCGACCAGCGCGTGTACATCGCCGGGTTGGTCCATGGTGTTCCCTTAAATTCCCAGTCCGGGAACCACAATTCTTCAGTCGTGCCGTACATGCTTTCGAGGTTGTAAACACCGTCGTGCGATACGAACACTTTGAACCGGACCTGCGGATGGTTGTTGTGTCCGAGAAGCCAGTTCACCATGTAGCCACCGTAACTCGCGCCCGCAGCGCCGACACGGTTGCGATCGATGAAAGAGTTACGACGAAGCACCTCGGCGATGCCGTTCATCAGATCGGTGTAAACCTTACCGCCCCAGTCGCCGCTGATCTCGTTGACGAATTGTTGTCCATAACCGACCGATCCACGCGGGTTCGGAGCAAACACAACGTAACCGGCATTTGCGAACACTTGCGGATTCCAACGATAACCCCAGTTGTCGTTCCACGCGCTTTGTGGTCCACCGTGAATCAATACCGCGAGTGGATATTTCCGGCTCGGATCGAAATTATTCGGCTTGATGACGAAACCGTGAATCTTTTTCCCGAGCGCGCCGGTCCACTCGATCTCTTCCGCCTGTTTCAGATTGGCTTGCCCCATCAACTGCGCATTGGCTGATGACAATGCCGTTAATCCACTGCCATCTGCATTCGCCTTATAAATCTCGGCCGGTGATGCCATCGAGCTCGATGAGAAGACAAATTTGCCGTCGGGTGTGATGCGAAGGTTAGTCGCAAAAACGTTGGCAACGACCTTTTGTGGCACACCGCCGGCGAAGGGAATTTTGAAGATCGGACTCTTACCACGATCGGCCGCCGTGAAGTAAATCGTATTTCCATCCGGTGAAACGACCAGCTCTTCGACTTGCAGGTCGAATCCTCGCGTTAACTCAACACTCGTTCCGGTCGCGCGGTTGTACGCCATCAGGCGCCAACGATCCGCTTCGAAACCGGCCGTTGCTTGCGAGCGATACAGGATGAACTTGCCGTCGCGCGTGTAGACTGGCCCAGCATCATAGCCGCGGTTGCGCACAGTGATATTCTTTGCTGGACCACCGGAAAGCGGCATCACGAAGATGTCGCTGTTAGTGGAGATGGCTTCGACTTTGTCGGGATTGCGCAAGTATGCGATCTCGGTTGAGTCTGGCGAGAAGGCGTAGTCGACACCCGATGACGCGGCATATGGTGGCGAGTCGAAATCACCACTCGTAAGATCGCGCGCGGTTCCGCCTTTGCTCGACACCACGAACACGTGCGTGCGTTTGACGTCGCGCCATTCATCCCAATGCTTGTAGAGTAGTCGCGTGACGATGTGGGCTTTGACCTTGCTGCTTTCCGCTTGTTCGTCACGTTTCTTGTTGCATTCGTCGTTGTCGCAGTCGTGATAGACGTCTGAGGTGAACGCGATCCACTTCCCATCAGGCGACCACACCGGAGCGACGGCGCCTGTTGAAATCTTCGTGACCTGTTCTTTGTTGTCACCATCGCTATCCATCACCCAGACCTGGCTGCCGGTCGTGTATGCGATCTTCTTTCCGTCAGGCGACCAGCGAGGCGCGGATGACGATCGATCGCCCGAGGTCAACTGTTTCGCGCTACCGCCATCGATCGAGGTGACGTAGATCTGGTTGACGACGCGATTTGCATCAAAATTTACGTCGCCGATTGTAAAAGCGACACGCTTTCCATCCGGCGAGACCTGCGGATCACCAACACGCCGGACTTTCAGTAGATCTTCGATGGTGTAGGTCCGGTTTTGTGCAGCCGCGAGCGAGCACAGGCAAACTAAAAGGACGACAACAAGGGCAACAAAACGCTTCATGGATCTTCCTCAGGCAATGAATTTTGAATCGATAGGGAAAGCATGAGTATTATTGCATCAAATCCAGTCTTTTCGCATCCTCATGGGTTGTGCTTTGTTCTAAGTACTTTGTACTTTGTTAAGCAGGTCCAAGTACAAAGTACTAAGCACCAAGTACAAAGCTCAATCAAATGATTCGTCGCGTCATAGTTGCCGTTGTGAGGCTTGCGCTGAGGATTTACTTTCAGCGCATCGAGGTTACGGGTGTCGAGCATGTGCCGCTAAATACGCCGGTGATCTTCGTGCTTAACCATCCGAATGCCCTCGTCGATCCGGTGTTTTTACTGTGTCTCGCGCCCCGACCGGTTTCATTCCTTGCGAAAGCACCGCTCTTCCGCATGCCCATCATCGGTTACCTTGTGAAGGCACTGGATTCACTGCCGGTCTATCGACGACAGGATGAGGGACAGGACGTCACAAAGAACGAGGAGACATTCATTGCGGCGAGAAAACTTCTGGCCCGAGGCGGTACCATTGCCATCTGTCCGGAAGGCGTTTCCCACGACGCGCCGGGATTGCAGCCAATCAAAACCGGCGCGGCCCGTATCTCAATCGCAGCAGTCTCGACCGGTGAAGTTTCCGAACTGAAGATTGTCCCTGCCGGCCTCTATTACACGTCGAAAACACGTTTTCGTAGTGACGCTTTGCTCTACTTCGGAAATCCAATCGACGTTGAGCCCGTTGAGCTTGAACCTGACGGCACGCCGCCGCGCGATGAAGTTCGTCAACTTTCCAGCCAGATTGAAAAAGCACTCCGCAATGTGATCCTCGATGCCCAACACGAAGAGGAACTGCAAACCACCGCGCGTGCAGAACGAATCTTTTCGTCTGCCTCAAACGACGGAGAACCGGACAGTCTCAGAGACGAGCTGCGATTGCAGCAAAGATTTATCAAAGCGTACCCCATCCTTCAATCGGTTCAGCCCGAGCGGCTGCGCCGGCTCGAGCTGAGAATGCTGCGCTTCGAAGCTGAGTTGAACCAGGCAGGCGTCGACACAGAGGAATTGTCGCCGCCCGCTTCCACGATGAGAGTCGTTGCGGCCATAGTGCGCCGCTCGATTCTGTTCCTGTTGATGCTTGGACCAGCCCTGATTGGGACCATCACTCACTATCCGGCCTACA
>DASTVU010000136.1:0-3916 GCA_035758935.1 Pyrinomonadaceae bacterium
CATCTCTTCGTCGTTGGGAAGTGATCCCTGTTCACGATTTGTATATGCCTTGATACGTTCGTGCATTCGAATAATCTTTCCGAAACTTGTAGTTTCTTCACCCTTGTCGGCGCGAAGTCGCATGAGTGATGTAACTCGAGCACCGCCGTAGCTCGCGAAGACCTGAGCGAACTTCGGACTCGAATTTGCCGCTCGCTGCCGGTCGCCGTAACTAAACTCGCTCATCACGACCAGTTCGAACGTCTCGTCTGCTTCCTCAACACGGGAAAAAGGTGTCGCTGTTTCTTTTCTGGTTCGTTCGGTTCGAGTCCGTTCGGGTTTGGGATACAGCGACTTCGCAAACGCGAAATCATTCGGATTGATATCCGTGCCACCGATTACTGGCTTGCCATCTTTCATGATCTTGCCGGGCAGGTCATAACACATGATCGAGAGCGGATCGCTCTCTTTTGTGCCCATGATCGACTTCTTAGCAAGAGGAGTGAGAACTTGCTGCTCGACTTCTTCCTTTGACCAGCCCTGGTCCTTATCGTAAAAAGCGATGGCCTTTTTGCGATCGATTCGGTTCACGATGTCGCTGCGCATGTGCTCATGATCAAAACCCAGGGTGTGTCCCGCTTCGTGTCGGACGACCCGGCGAAACTCAGATTCAGCGGTGTTCATCGTGAAGCTATCGAGATTCAGCGTCGGTTCGTTCTCGTCGATTTCGAGAATCTCAGTTCCAAGCCATGACCAGTAACCCGCCACGTCGTCGGGCTTATCGAACCTCGCAATGCGCACCTGACCTACGCCTGCGGTCTCGGAAAACAGGACGTTTGCGTGTTCTCCCCATGCGTTCATGTGCTTGAGGATACGCGCGCGCAGTGCAGTGCTCGGGTTGTCCATGAACGAGACGCTCAAGCGAACGCCTGTCGCCGGCCACTTTCGCGCGATGACCACTGCGATGCGGCGCTCCCCACCGCGACGGCCAATGGGTGTCCGGGCTACTAACCTGTGTTCGAGTGCGTTTTCGGGATTGACTTCGATGGCCCGTCGTTCAGCATCAACAAGCTTTGCAACAGGAAGAGTTCGGGGACGGCATAGGATTATTGACATGGCTGATCCTTGGGTGTGATTTCTGACAAGTCTATCTAACCAATATGACATTCACCAGCTTTTCATTTCCATCCACGGATTACGCAGATTGATCTATTCAAATCCTCCAAATCGATCTATTATTCCGACCAATCCGAATAGCACTCTCCCCGCGGTCTCAAACTGAGGAGGTGTGCTTATGAAACTCAATCCCACACGCTCAAAGCTTTCTCTGCTTTTCGTCATATCATTCTTCCTTGTAGCAGGATTTCTGATCCCGTCTGCGTTAACTCAAACACGCGAACGGCGAGTAGCTCCGAGCACTGCCGAAGCCAACATCAAAGTAGCCGAGATCATAAAAACCGATGTCGATCTGGTTACCATCGATGCTTTGGTTTTGCGCAAGAACACTTCGAGAGTGGTTGGGAGTTTGAAGCGGGAAGACTTTCTTGTCTCTGAAGATGGGACCCGTCAATCGATCACACATTTCAGTCAGGATCAGTTGCCACTATCTGTTCTGTTGCTGATCGACCGCGGTGGTTGTCTGGACCCATTCGGAACGGAAGTTCGAAGAGCAGCGAAGGATGCCCTCTCGCGCTTGAAGCCGAGTGATGAAGTGGCAGTGATGACGTATCACGACACAGTCGAATTGCGACAAGAGTTCACGCGCGATCGGCGGCAGCTTGAGTCTGCACTGGATTATGTGCCCGAGCATGACGAACGCGCCAATCATTGCTTGAACATTGCTTTCGATGAAGCGGCGAATTACATGACCAAAGCCGCTAATCCGACCGGTCGTCGCGTGATCATCGTGCTCACGGGAGTGACGCGTAACTGGGATTGCAGAAATGGTCCGTCACACACTGCGGCGACGCATTCCGTGTTCGAGTCGGGTAGCGTTGTCTGCGGATTAATTCCGAAGACGCCAGTACAAGCTGCCGAAAACGGCGTGATGCGTTGGGCTACGCGGATGGGACGACTTGGCGGCGTGCATTATCTCGACATTCAGAAGCTTGCTGATGAGACGGGCGGCGAGGTTCTGCGTGACAAGCCTGAGGAACTCCATCAGACGTTCGATACGCTCATCACTCATCTCCGCACGCGCTACAGTTTCTCTTTCGTCTCCACGAATAAGAAGCACGACGGCACTGTGCGAAAACTGAAGGTCGATCTAGCTGAAGGCGCCGCGAAGCCAGAAGGGAAATTGGTTATAAAAGCGCGCAAGAGTTACGTGGCTCCAAAGAGCTGATCTACAACTAAAGCCCACCGATCCACTCAGACTTTTGGGGGATGTCCCTTTGCTAAGGTGTCGCTAGACTCAGCCGTCCTTAATCCACAGGTTCCACAGATTACTTCACACCGAATCTGCGCAATCTGTGGATACAACACATTCAGCGTCAGGCGGAGGTCGAGTCTATGCGTCTAATGCGTCTCTCTCTGGTTGTCTTCTGCTTGTTAATTGCCAGCCGGGCTTATTCGCAGAGTAATTACGCGAGTTTGAGTGGCACCGTCTACGATCCGCAACAGAAGGTTCTCGCGGGCTCCTCGATTCAACTGACCTCCGAAACCACCGGCGCCTCGCGCTCTGCAGTCACCAACGAAAGCGGCAGCTTCCAGATTTCGGGTTTACTGCCCGGAGATTACAAGGTCACTGTGCAGGCTTCCGGTTTTGCAACGCTGACTCAAAAAGTCACGTTGGAGGTGGGCCAGTCGATGACTCTCGATCTGAGTCTGAAAGTCGCCACATTGAGTACCGTGGTTGATGTTTCTGCCGACACGATCAACGTCTTGCGAACTACAGACGCTTCTGTCGGCGAAGTGGTCGAGCCGACAGCAGTACAGAACCTCCCGCTCAACGGACGCATGCTGATCGATTTGGTGCTCACAGTTCCGGGAGCACATGAAGGGCACGGAGCACAGACAGGCGACATGAGCCCGTTGTACTGGCGTCCGGGCCAGCGCTCCGCAATTAGCATCAGCGGCAATCGTCCTAACGCAAACTACTTCCTGCTCGATGGCGCGACGAACACCGACCCGACCTTCAACACGCTGAACTTCAGTCCTTCGCCTGATGCCGTCCGCGAGTTCAAAGTGCAGACCGGAAGTTACACCGCGGAGCTCGGTGGCGCCGGCGGCGGTCAGGTCAACATTGTCACGCGCACTGGCACGAACGAGTATCACGGAACAGTTTATGAGTTCTTGAGAAACGACGTGTTTGACGCTCGTACCTTCAACGAGATGGACGAGGCGAATCATCTTGTGCGGAATAACTTTGGCGCGTCGTTCGGTGGTCCAATCGTGCGTAACAAGAGCTTCTTCTTTGTTAACTACGAAGGACTGCGACACACCAGATCGCAGACGATGGTGTCAACCGTGCCCACCCTGGACGAGATCAACGGCGACTTCGAGATGAGTGGAGCGACGATTTATAACCCGTTCAGCTCGCGTCCCAACCCGAGTTTCGACCCGACGCGGCCTATTAGCCCGAGCAATCCACAGATCATTCGCGATCCATTTCCGGATAACATGATTCCTGAGAATCTGATCGATCCCAAAGCAAGGCTATTTTTGACCAAGTATATTCCCCGACCTAATCTGGAAATGGGAATGATGGGCTGCGGCATGACCATGATGGGCGCGCCGACAGTCGTCGGCGCCGGCGTGGACTGTAACAACTATCTCGACGTGCGCAACTTGCATCACCTCACTGATCAGGCCACGTTTCGCTTTGATCACACATTCAATAGCGACAACAATTTATTTGCTCGTTATTCGTTTAGCAGTGAACGCGGATTCACGCCGCAAAACCTGCCCGGCTTCGGCGCTCTTCACGACAACCTGG
>DASTVU010000137.1:0-5388 GCA_035758935.1 Pyrinomonadaceae bacterium
TTCTAGCCGTCCGACCCGACGCTACCGCGTTACGGTACTGACCTCCTCCAAGCGTGGCTCCTGAGGCAAACGAACGACACGAAGCAACAGATGAGCTGGGCCACCGAAAGCAGCAGCATAAAGCTCCCAGGACAAGGTTCCACCTGGCGACGCGTGCTTTCTCCGACAGGAAACACAGGCGATGCGATCTTTCGCGTTTTGATGGTGCTCATCGCGCTGCTGATGGTCGGCGTTGTGTTGGCAATGGTGTTCGCATTGGCCACCGACTCAATGCTCTCGATCCGGCAGTTTGGTTTCCACTTTTTGACGGGTCGGGTGTGGGATCCGGTTAAAGGCGAGTTTGGAGCCTTGCCGTTTGTGTACGGCACGATCGCTTCATCGCTGATCGCGCTTTTGATCAGCGTTCCTTTCTCTCTAGGAATCGCGATCTTTTTGGTCGAGCAGGCTCCACCCTACATCGCGCGGCCAGTCGGTTTTCTGGTGGAGTTACTGGCCGCGATTCCATCAGTGGTCTATGGCTTGTGGGGCATCTTCGTTCTCGCTCCAGTTTTGCGGCAGTACGTCGAACCGGCTTTAGCGAAGACGCTCGGGTTCTTACCGCTATTCCAGGGCACGATCACCGGTATCGGATTGCTGACGGGCGGAATCATTCTCGCGATCATGGTGACTCCGATCATCTCCGCGGTGGTGCGTGACGTACTCGCGGCAGTGCCGGGGTCGCAACGTGAAGCAGCGCTCGCTTTGGGCGCGACGAAGTGGGAGATGATTCGCGTTGTCCTCGTGAATGGTGCGCCGGGAATCGCGGGCGCAGTGATCTTAGGGTTGGGGCGTGCGTTGGGCGAAACGATGGCGGTGACGATGGTTATCGGCAATCGAGCACAGATCAGCCCTTCACTCTTCGAACCGTCGTACACGATCGCTTCAGCAATCGCCAATGAATTTACCGAGGCGACAGGTGATCTTTATCTCAGCGCGCTGGTCGAACTCGGACTCATTTTGTTTCTCGTAACGTTTGTCGTGAATGGCATCGCCAGAATTCTGGTCTGGAGTGTGACACGACAAACCAGTGGAGTCGGTAGGGCTGCCTGATGGCAAATTACGCCAACGCCGATCGAAAGCGCCGCGCAACCAGCGCGTTGATGACCACGTTGACTGGTCTATGCACGCTGCTGGCTGTAGGCGCGTTGCTCGTAATTCTTTTCTATATTGCCTGGCAAGGTATCGGCTCGCTGAGCTGGCAGTTCCTGATTGATCGTCCTCGTCCCGTTGGTGAAGGTGGTGGAATTGGAAACGCGATTCTCGGTTCACTCGTGCTCCTTTTGATTTCGTCAGCGTTCGGTTTGCCGCTCGGCATTTGTGTTGGGATTTACTTATCGGAGATTGGCAGAGGGCGTTTTGGTGGGGTGGTTCGTTTCCTTGTTGACACTCTTACCGGTATCCCTTCGATTGTTACGGGAGTTTTTGTTTACGCGATCCTCGTGTTGCCGATGAAGCACTTCTCGGCGATGGCCGGTGGTGTTGCGTTGGCGCTCATCATGATTCCGATCGTTGCGCGCACAACGGAAGAGATGCTGAAGCTCGTGCCGCACAGTATGCGTGAAGGAGCACTCGCGCTTGGTGCACCACAGTGGCGCGTGACGTTGGGCGTGATTGTTCCGGCGGCGGCGCCGGGGATTGCCACTGGAGCAATGCTCGCGATCGCGCGTGTCTCGGGAGAAACGGCGCCGTTGTTGTTTACAGCTTTCGGGAGTCGATTCTTTCCGGAGTCGTTGAATGAGCCGATCGCTTCGCTGACGGTGCAGATTTATAACTACGCGATCTCGCCGTACGACGAATGGCACGCGCAGGCGTGGGCTGCGACGCTCGTGTTGATGACGCTGGTGTTGGGGATCAACATTATCGTGCGGTTCCTGACGCGAAAGAAATTTTAGACATGATTTCAAGATTAGACAGGATTTCTATTTTGTGACTTTTGTGCCTTTTTGTGGCTGATTATGCCGGTAGAAATTGCAGCTCCCAAAATTGAAGTACGCGCCTCAACGCCGTCTCCGCAAACAAACGCGAAGGCAAAGGTGGCTGTTCGCGATCTGGATTTTTTCTACGGTCGCGTGCAGGCGCTCCACAGCATCTCACTCGAGATCCCGGAACGCATTGTGATGGCTTTCATTGGTCCATCGGGCTGCGGCAAGTCGACGTTTCTGCGCACGCTTAATCGCATGAATGACGTTATCCCCGGCACTCGTGTCGGTGGCCAGGTACTGATAGACGACCACGACATCTACGCGCCGGGCACAGACGTGGTTGAGTTGCGTCGTCGAGTGGGAATGGTCTTTCAGAAGTCGAACCCGTTTCCGAAGTCGATCTTCGACAACGTTGCGTATGGTTTAAGAATCAATCGAGTAACGAACAGTAGTTCCGAACTGGCCGGACGCGTCGAACAAGCTCTGAAGGATGCGGCGTTGTGGAACGAAGTCAAAGATCGATTGAAGACTTCGGCATTGAGTCTATCCGGCGGACAGCAGCAACGATTGTGTATCGCGCGCGCACTCGCGATTCGTCCTGAGGTACTATTGATGGACGAGCCGGCGTCGGCGCTCGATCCAATCGCAACCTCGAAGATCGAAGAGCTGATTTTTGATTTGAAAAAGCAGTACACGATCGTGATCGTCACGCACAACATGCAACAGGCTGCTCGCGTGTCTGACACGACGGCGTTTTTCCTTCTCGGCAAGTTGATCGAAGTAAACTCGACTGAGAAGATGTTCACTGCCCCCAATGAAAAGTTGACTGAAGACTACATCACGGGAAGGTTTGGTTAAGAGTTCTTTGTGCTGGTTCTTTGTACTTAGTATTTAGTACTTTGCAGATCGACAAAGCTCTAAGAACTAAGAACCAAGCACAAAATACAAATCACAAAGAATTATGGATACCCACCGTCACCTTGACGACGAACTGAGTTCCTTGCGCGACCGCGTTCTCTTGCTCGGGGGCGAGGCTGAACAGGCACTCGAACGTGCCATGTATGCGCTGAGCGAGCGTGATAGCGAAGTTGCACGCCAGGTTCTCGAGCACGACGATCAGGTTGATCATCTCGAGGTCGAGATCGATCGCCAGTGCATCGACATCATCGCGTTGCGACAACCTGCTGCGCGCGACCTGCGTTTTGTCATCTCGGTCGCAAAAATGGCTCCCGTGCTCGAACGCATCGCGGACCATGCCTGCAACATCGCGCGCGCCACGATCGATCTCAATAACGAACCAGAACTCAAATCAGTGCTCGATCTGAATAGCATGGCTGAACATGCGTTGAAGATGTTGCGCGGGGCACTCGATGCGTTTACGTCGAGCGACGCGATCAGTGCTCGCGAAATCATCAAGAGCGACAGCGAGATCAACGATCTTTACAACCACACATTCCATCGTCTCATCGAGCTAATGGTCACTGAACCAGCTACTGCAACTCGCGACGCGCGATTGCTATTTGTCGCCAAACATCTCGAACGCATCGGCGACTACGTGACCGATATTTGTGAACTGACGGTCTATATGGCAGAGGCTGCATTCATCAAGCATACGTAATTATGGCCCGCCCAATCCTAATCATCGAGGATGACGCCGACATCTCGGAGAGTTTGAAGTACAACTTTGAGCGTGAAGGCCTGGTGGCTGTTACCGCACCAACCGGCGAAGCGGGACTCTCGGCAGCCCTAAACGAACGCGAGCCGCCGCGACTCATTATTCTCGATCTCATGTTGCCGGGAATGAGCGGGATCGAGCTGTGTCGTCGTCTGCGACGTGAGCCGGCGACGAGACGCACTCCGATCATCATGCTGACGGCAAAGGCTTCAGAATCGGATCGTGTAACCGGGCTCGATCTGGGCGCCGACGACTACATTACCAAGCCGTTTTCGGTGCGTGAGCTTCTGGCTCGTGTGCGTGCAGTGATGCGTCGTGCGGATGAGACAATGGGCAAGACTTATGAAGACGATCATCTGCTCATCGATTTCGACGACATCAGAGTCGCGTGTGATGGAGTGAAGATAAAGCTCACCAATAAGGAATTCACACTTCTTTCCGTGCTGGCGAGAAGCGCCGACCGTGTCGTTACGCGGCAGCAGTTGCTGGATAGTGTCTGGGGTTACAGTTACTATGGCGATGCGCGCACGCTCGACGTGCACATTCGTCGATTGCGACAGAAGCTCGATAAGTGTGGCGATTGCATCGAGACTGTTGTCGGAGTCGGCTATCGTTTTGTTGGTTGCACGGGACCGGCGGCGGTAAGCTCTCAAGGAACGTGAAGATTTTGATTTATTCCTCTGTGCAACCTCTGTGCTCTCTGTGCCTCTGTGGTTGAGAGGCGTTTTTACCACCGAGACACAGAGAACACAGAGGTTGCACAGAGAAAGCGAACGTCCTCGTGGCCAAGCGACAGTTTCTATTGATAGCCGCGTGCATTGTTCTTACCTCTCTTGCGCTCGTAATTCCCTCATTTTCAGCACGCTTGATTCTGGCCGGCGTCGTGTTGGTTGTTGGCGTGGTGTGGGCTGTGACGGTGTTGCGCAGTCGCGGATCTGCAAACCTTAACAACTCGGCAGTTGAGTCAACCAATGCACCGGAGAACTTTGAAACCCGCTCATTGTTAGAGGCCACAATGACGGGCATGCGCGAAGGTTTGCTCGTCGTCAACAGAGACATGCGAGTTGTCGCCTCGAATCCGGCAGCACACAGGTTGTTCAGTCCTTCAGTTGCCACGCTCAAATCGCAGAGACTAACGGAACTGACTCGCAATCCGGCGATCTACAGTGCGTTTCTCGATGGTCTCAAAGGGATAGAACGCAGCGGCGTCAAAGTCGAAACACATGGACCAGAACGACAGATCTTCGATCTGCGTGTTGTTCCGATTGGCAATGTGAACGGACATGGAGCTGAGGGCGCACTCGGAGTTTTCTTCGACATCACACGCACTGAGCGTCTCGAACTCGTAAGACAGGAATTTCTTTCCAACGTCTCACATGAATTGCGTACACCGCTGACAGCGATTATCGCGTTTGTAGAAACACTCGAAAACGGTGCGATGGAAGATGCTGAGAGTTGTCAGCGGTTTCTTTCAATCATTCGCAAGAACGCTTCGCGAATGCACGGGCTGATTGACGACATTCTCGAGCTCACTGCGATCGAAGGCGGCAATGTGCGATTGAGAGTCGCGCCGGTTGAGTTGCACAGCCTCGTCCAGGAGGTGTGCGGATCATTAACAGCCAAAGCCGAGGCACAAAACGTCACACTACGAAACGACGTCCCACCTGAAGTGACCGTATATGCAGATGCACGACGGCTCGAGCAGATGCTTACGAACCTGATTGATAACGGGATCAAGTTCAGTCGCGAGCG
>DASTVU010000138.1:0-7169 GCA_035758935.1 Pyrinomonadaceae bacterium
TTCACTAAGAAGAGACCGATGTTTGTTTCCCCAAACTCGATTGTTTCCGCAGCTTCCAGATGTGTTTCCGTCGCCGATGCAATGTCACCCGAAGCGTCGCGCCTGATCGGCGCATAGGGGCGTTGAACAAACGCTGTTGGCAGGACCATGTCGTAAGATTCAAACAGTTGGGCCAACTTCGCGGTGCGCGCAAAAGTTTTCTCACGTATGACTGGTTGCGTGCTCCAGACCACCAGAGTTAGGCCAGTAAAATCGCGCAGCAGCTGGTGAGCATTTAGTACCGCATCACCGGTTCCAAGCGCTTCAGGTTGCGTGACGAAGAGCACGTCTTCGTCCTGTAGTGTTTCGCGAATTGCGGCTTCAGTGTCGGGTGAAACAATAACGACAGGCGGCCGAGTCTTACCCAAACCAGCGTGAATGTTCCGCAAGACATGAACAATGGCAGGCGTGTCGCGGACAAGTGCAATCGGTTTCGGCGTGTTCAGGCCGGTCTTCGCGGCGCGGGTGCCTTTTCCAGCGGCAACGATTACGGGCCAGATATCGCGTGGATTAAGCGTGACTTGCGATGCGTCGATCAAACCGCGCAGGCTTGTTGTGTATGTGGCCGCGTTTGGTCCAAGAGAATTGATATGAACGATGGACTCACACCAGACTTCGTTGAAATCAACATGGGCCAACCCCGGACCCGGCGTCGACACCATCACTGCCCCCTCGCGAACGCCATCGCGATCGCAAGGCGCGTAATATTGCTCCTGTACTCTTTGAATAAGATTTTGAGCGTGATCCCGTGTGGTTAATGCGAGGACGTTACCGCCAAAACCGCCACCCATTAAACGAGAACCGAGCACGTGAGTATCAGTACGAATGATCCTTATCAACTCCTCTACTTCCGGAACGCTGACTTCGTAGAGGTCACGTAAACTGGCGTGCGACGCGTCGAGGAGTTTTCCAATCGACTGCATCGCCGCGAACGTATCTAAAGAATTGTCGTCGTCCTGGAATGAATCCAGCGTTTGGGTGGCGAGTGCAACGCGTTTAACTTCGCTCAAATGATGCAGCGCACGAACTCGAAGCTTGAGTGGCCAGCGCGACTTTTCGTTGAGCAGGGCAGGGAATGAAGTCTGCAATTCAGCGAAAGCCGCAGGGTATGTGGTGCTGATTGTGTCGATCGAAATTGTTTCGGGCAGAGATGCTAAGTACGTTTCCGCGTTATCAAACGCGTCGAGCGAACCGGCATTCAGCAGGTCTAACGCGTCACGCCATTCGTCATACCGGCCCGGCGCTGTTGATTTCCAACTATCGATTACGGCTGGAATGAGAAGTCGTGAAACTGCCGCGCGCTCGTTGTACTCAATCATGACTTCGCACCCTTTATCGGCCGGCTTCGAGAAGAATGTGAGCCACGCAAAGGGCTCATCCGGCAGAGCGACGTTCCTGGTTTGCCCGGTGGCATAGTTAATCAACACCGCGCTGGCAGGCTGGGCCATACAAATAGTAATGTGGTCCATTGATCCGCCACGGGTACCGATGAACCATTCAGCCAGGGCGGAGTCTTTCGCCAGTTCTGCTGGAGTCCAGGGAATCGCATTAACGTCCCTGATTGCTGCTCCACCGAGAACGACCAGGGCAGATGAGGATGAAGCGCCACCCCCTGCCGGTATGTTCGAATCGAGCGCGAAGTCGAATCCATTCTGTATTTGTCTGCCAAACTTTCCCCGAGCGAATGCAACTGCACCCTCAACGTAATTTCGCCAGTGTGCCTTGGGCGTGCCATTCGCAAATAAAAAAGCAAGCCATTTAGTTTCAGCGTCAGCTCCAAGCTCAGGAACGCTTGTATTAAGGGCAAATGAGGAGGCTTCATATCGCGCCGTTGATGAGAGGCACCGAACTACTGGCTCCGGCGATCTTCTGTACAGCATCAAAGCGTCGCGCTCACGGCTTCCGAAGGTCAGCGACGCGGTGGGCAGGTAGGACACGTAGTCAATGTGTTCGCCAAGAACACCGATGCGAGCAGGAGCGCGAAGTAGTGAAACGGGCCCGTCTCCATATTGGTCAAAAAATAAATTGGCAAGCTTCGCCAGTCGCGCTGCTTTTTGCTCGAGTTCGGAGTCTCCGAAAGTGGCCACATTGGACAGAGCAGTTTTGATATCAGACAAATTCATTCCGTTTGAAAGTGCGTCACTTCGGCGGCCGTGCTCAAAAAAATACTTTGCCAGGTTAGGATGCGAGTGCTATAAACCCGCATACCCCAAAGTTGATTGACTAATGATCCCTACCGGCGCACTGATAACGAAGGGTTTGTTCGGGTTGCTTACAAACAATACCCTAATCGGTTTAGTTTGCAAACGTAAATTTCTAAAGCGCAATTACGGACCGCTACACCGAGATGGAGACGAGGCATGGCTCTACGAAGAAGAGAATGGCTTAAGACGATTGCAACCGCCGGTTTTGGCGCTGTTGGATCGCAATTGTTCGACAGCGTTCACGCTCAGACAACGAAACAGGACCAGCCACTCGCGCTGAAAGATTACCAGCCGAAGAGCATGCTTCACGTGCCGGAGACGCATGTGCCGCGTTCGCGTTTTCCAAATATCGACTTTCATACACACCTGTCATGGATAGACCGCAAAGGCCAACGCGATGTTGTTAATCACCTGGCCACACCGGCCGAAATCCTAAAAGTGATGGACGCAAAAAACGTCCGTGTAATGGTTAATCTGACTGGTGGCTACGGCACTTTGCTTGAAGAAACCATGCGTCACTGGAAGCAACCGTATCCCGATCGATTTATCGTCTTCACCGAACCATGGTACGCGAAGATTACTATGGCAAATTATTCCAGGTTCCAGGCGGAACAACTGGAAGCAGCAAAGAAGACTGGCGCTCGTGGTTTAAAGATTCTAAAGACTCTCGGTCTTTATCTTCGCGAAAACGTAACGACAGGTCCGCTCGTTAAGGTCGACGACAAAAGATTCGACGAGATGTGGGAAGCGGCCGGAGCACTCAATATGCCGGTAGCCATCCATGTGTCGGATCCGGACGCGTTTTTTCTGCCAACAGATCGTTTTAACGAGCGCTATGAAGAACTGAGCGCGCATCCCGATTGGTCTTTTCATGGCAAAGACTATCCCAGTAATGCTGAACTGCAGGAAGCTCGCAACCGTGTGATGCAGCGACATCCACGAACGAAGTTTGTCGCACTTCACACCGCCAATTCAGAGAATCTGCCTTACGTTTCAGAGTGCCTCGATCGTTATCCGAACATGTACGTGGATATCGCCGCTCGCATCGGCGAGCTCGGTCGACAGCCACGTATGTCGCGTAAATTCTTTGATAAGTACCAGGACCGAATATTGTTTGCCACAGATGCGACACCACACGGGGTCGAAACACCGCAGCAAATCTTCGGCGATGAACTGTACGAAATCTATTACCGTTTTCTTGAGACCGAAGACGAGTATTTTGACTACGCTCCATCGCCGATTCCGCCGCAGGGTCGTTGGCGTATCTACGGCATCGGATTACCTGAGCAGATTTTGAAGAAGGTTTATTACGAGAACGCAGCTCGCCTCCTGGGTTTGTAAGCTATGCGGCTTTTCCTTAAAAGTTCGATCGGTGCTTGGAAGAGGCTAGTACCGTAACGTGGTAGCGGCGGGTGAATTTCGTGGACTGCAATATTCTTCCTTTATTGATTCCAACCGTCGACCCGACGCTACCGCGTTACGGTACTGACCACTTCCAACGATGATTTGAAAGCTATGCCGGATAATTCGCGCAGAACTTTTCTGAAGAACAGCATGATGGCATTGATCGCTGTTCCTGTTTCGCGTCATGTGAATTGGACCACGACAGATCGCGTAACCGTGACGCTTGAAGGCCGCGCTCACGATCTTGGAAATGAGGTTGTAAGTTTTGGGTTGCCGTTGCCGTCCGGGTTTCTGAAAGATCCAAGAAAGATAAAAATAGTCGATGAACGTGGAACGGAGTTACCCACTGCTATTCGTGCTCTCGAACAGTGGCGAACAGGCGGACGCGACGGCTCGATCAGGTCGTTGTTGATTCAGTTCAAAGCCGACTTCTCCAAACAAAAAACGCAGCGAGTCACTGTTAGCTTCAATGTAAGCCAACGCCGTGTTGAATCAAGCTTCGTGCCCGTTTCGAAAACATTGATTGACGATGAAGGTTTGAAAGGCCCTCGTGTCGTGGCCGTTTTGCCTGCGGATTGGTTGTGTTCGTCAGGCGTTGTCGGCCCACAGGTTCCTGCGGCTCGATCCGGTGCTTACTCGAGTTACGACAGATTTGTCGAGAAGAACTTTCCCGGCTCACTCCGTTACCTCGATAGTACTGTCTATCACGAATGGCTGTTTGATCGAACGACCTGCTACTACAAGATGTACATCCGTACAGGGGAGAGCAAATACCTCGACGCTGCCTATCATGCGGCGAATTTCATTCGACGGCTCACGAAACTGGATGGTCCAGACGCGGGTATCTTCACCCTTAAAGGCGCGGATCTAAAGTACGTCTATCCGAGAGCAATGCACGTTCACTACCTGTTAACGGGAGACGAACGTGCGCTTGAGTGCGGCAAGCTGATGGCTGAGTACTGCTTCAAACATCAAAACCCGGTCTATCGTCCTAACCTGATCAAGCCGGTTCCACTCGGAGTCGATCCGGAGCGAGATAGAAATTTTTGGACTTTGCGACATCAGGGGTATGGTTTACTGGGAATACTGCATGGCTGGGAAATGACTGGCGATAAAAGGTATTGGATCAAGGCTCGTGAGTGTGTCGATGCTTACTACAAACATCAGCAACAACCTCCCGATGGACGACCTCCAGACGGCTCATTACGTCAAAACTGGGAACTGTACGATCCAAACGAAGCGAAATTTCCCGGTGCGACTTCTGCGTGGATGATGGCATTGTTGCTCGATCCGCTTTTCCATTACTGGACGCTGACCGGCGACGGTCGCATCGCCGAGATTGTCGTGAAATGGTGTGACTTTCTCGATCGACAAGGCATCGTTCCGGACGGCTCGAAGGCCTATTACGTGATTAATTGTTTTGCTGCTGATGACCCAAAAGCATCGCCAGGCGAGATTGGACCAGACATGGAGATGCACAACACTGAGATGGCTTATACTTTTGCTTTGGGTCTGTTCTTCACTAAAGACCGCAGGCGCAAAGAGATCTATCAGAAACGCTTAAAACGTTTCCTTGACCTGGCTGTGCAACTAGATATGAATCGGCCGGCTCGTGCTTTTAACTGGGCATTCCAGTTCACAAGTCAGCTCGTCTATTTCGCACAGCACCAGGGCGAAGGTGTGCGACGGATAAAAGGTTAATCAAACTATGACTGCTCAACGGAAGCGAACCATTCATGTATTGATAGCCACGCTCTTCGTTCTCGGTCTGAATGCGGCGGCCACACATGCTCAAACACTTTACCGAGTCGCGATTCAGCAGAATGTAAGTGTAAAAATGCGAGATGGAGTGTCGCTGGTTGCGGATATCTATCGTCCGGTAAGTGATGAAAAGTTTCCTGTTCTCCTGCAACGGACGCCTTATAACCGGACTGGCGGCGCAGGAATGGCCAACGAACTCTCCTCGCATGGATATATCGTCGTGCTACAGGACACGCGCGGACGCTTCGCGTCTGGAGGAGAGTTTTATCCGTTTCGCAACGAGAGTACTGACGGATTCGACACTGTTGAGTGGGCCGCAAAACTGAATGGGTCGAACGGCAAAGTTGGCATGTTTGGTGGTTCGTATGTTGGTGCCACACAGATGCTGGCGGCAATGGCAGTGCCGCCACATCTCGTATCGATATTCCCCTATGTGACAGCTTCCGAGTATTACGACGGTTGGACTTATCAAAGTGGTGCGTTGATGCAGTGGTTCAGTAGTTCGTGGACCTCGGGCCTCGCGATTGACACCCTGCGTCGTCAGGCAGAAAGAGCCCAGGCGCCAAAAGAATGGGTCAACAACCTGCCACTCCAGGACTACGCCATTCTAAAACCAGCGCAGACTTCGATATTAGCGCCGTACTTTCGCGACTGGTTATCACATGAACGTGACGACGCTTACTGGGCGCAATGGCGCGTGTCGGATCACTACTCGCGCATGACAGTGATGGGTTTGCATGCCGGGGGCTGGCACGATCTGTTTCTTAAAGGTTCGATCAAGAACTACACCGGCTTGCATGCTGAAGCTGCGACGCCAGAAGCTCGAGCCGGTCAACGTTTAATTGTCGGTCCATGGGCCCACGCACCGACTTCCACTGAGGGCAAGATTGGCGATGTGGTGTTTGGGAAAGACGCCGTGTTGGACACGACCGCCGAAACGTTGAAGTGGTTTGACTACTCCCTGAAGGGAATAAAAAACGAGTATTCAGCGGGTGCTCCGGTTCGTCTCTTCATCATGGGCAATAACGTTTGGCGCAACGAACAAGAGTTTCCCCTCGCACGTACCCGTTACACGAAGTACTACCTGCACTCAACCAAAGGCGCGAATGGCATCGCAGGCGACGGTTCGTTGAGCCCCACGCCGCCGGCCGATGTGGAAAAGAAGGACGAATTCGATTACGACCCGCAAAATCCTGTGCCGACTATTGGCGGACGTTTATGTTGCGGGCAGGGAATTCCGCCGGGTCCGGCAGATCAAAGACCGAACGAAACACGCTCAGATGTGCTGGTGTTTTCAACGGCCCCATTGACTGAAGACACTGAAGTTACAGGATTCATTTCATTCGAGCTGTATGCATCGACGTCCGCAGTGGACACGGATTTCACAGCGTTGCTTGTCGACGTTGATGCGAATGGTTATGCACGGTTTTTAACGGACGGTATTGTGCGGGCGCGGTATCGAGAGAGTACGAAACAGGCGTCGGCAATTACGCCAGGCAAGATCTACAAGTACAAGATTGATATGTGGGCGACGGCGAATGTGTTCAAGGCCGGTCACCGGATAAGGTTGTACGTTTCGAGTAGTAACTTTCCACGGTTCGATCGAAATCTGAACACCGGCGAAGAGATATTGGGTGCGACCCGATCGTTGAAGGCGCATCAAATCATTTACCACGATCGTGAACACAGTTCAGCCTTAATTCTGCCAGTGATCAAATAGTTACACGGAACGTACTGTAGGGGCGGCCCTCCGTGGCCGCC
>DASTVU010000139.1:0-11648 GCA_035758935.1 Pyrinomonadaceae bacterium
TTAGATAAAGCTAGTTTGTAACAGAAAATTTTGTTCTTTGGATGGAGATACTTCTTTGGGGGGTGATAAAACAACGTGGAGTTTCCTCCCAAAAAAGCTCAGCTAGATGGCTTTGCACAAATAGTTCCAAAATCCCGCCCACGGCAGTGGGCGGATGGTTCAAGTCCTTACTGAGTGGGGACTTGAAGTATCCGCCAACTCCCGTGGGCGGGATTAGAATTTGGTTTAGAATCGGTTTGTAGAAAGGACCTGAACCATCCGCCAACTTCCGTCGGCGGGATTTTCGACTTTTTGTGAAAAGCTCAGCTAGATGCTGTATTTGAACGGTTTTTCCTGAGTCCAACGAAGCGGGTCGTCTTGACACTGGGAAACGCAGACTGCTAATCTACGCGGTCTTTTTCTGCACTGAATTCGAGTCTGTGTACACATAAAGGAGCTGTTTTGATTAGCGAATCCGGTTACCTGTTCACCTCTGAGTCCGTCACTGAAGGCCATCCAGACAAAATCTCCGATCAAATCTCTGATGCAGTACTTGACGCCGCACTGAGTGTCGATCCAACTGCACGCGTAGCTTGTGAGACTCTCGTCACCACCGGACTGGTGGTTGTCGCCGGTGAGATCACGACCAACGCCGTAATCGACTACTCCAAAGTCGCGCGCGAAGCGATTCGTGAGATCGGTTACACCCGTGCCAAGTATGGCTTCGATTGCGACACCTGCGCTGTCTTGTCGGCACTCGATAGACAGTCACCTGACATCGCGATGGGTGTCGACACGGGCGGCGCCGGCGATCAGGGCTTGATGTTCGGTTTTGCCTGTAATGAAACGCCGGAATTGATGCCGCTGCCGATCCAGTTGGCCCATCTTCTTGCGCGCCGTCTTTCCGAAGTGCGTAAATCAGGTGAGCTGCCGTATCTCCGTCCGGATGGTAAGTCGCAGGTAACAGTTGAATACCGTGACGGCCGTCCTTTCCGGCTCGAAGCCGTTGTCATCTCTTCGCAGCACGACCCGGATGTCACCAACGATCAATTGCGTGCAGAGATTCTGGACCAGGTAATCAAGCACACCGTTTCCCCTGAACTGCTCGACAAAGACACGAAGTATCACATCAACCCGACCGGCCGCTTTGTTACCGGCGGTCCGCAGGGTGATGCGGGCGTCACCGGCCGCAAGATCATCGTTGATACTTACGGCGGCTACGCGCCTCACGGGGGCGGCGCTTTTTCCGGAAAAGATCCGACGAAGGTCGATCGTTCCGCTGCTTACATGGCGCGTTATGTCGCGAAGAACATCGTCGCTTCGGGACTCGCCGATCGTTGTCAGGTTCAACTTGCATACGCGATCGGAGTCGCCGAACCGGTTTCCGTCTCGATCGATTCCTTTGGTACGGGCCGGATCAGCGACGTTGCCATATCCAAGCTCGTGCGGAGCAATTTCGAACTGACTCCGCGCGGCATCATCGAATCACTCAACCTGCGCCGGCCGATCTATAAGGCCACCGCCGCTTACGGCCATTTCGGACGCAACGAGGAAGGCTTCACCTGGGAAAAGACGGATAAAGCCGAAGCGTTGCGAACAGGCGCGGGCGTTTAAGAGTGAGGACATTCATAATTCAAGTAAAGGATTAAATAACCAACATGAGTTCTGCACCGTCCGTCGAATTCGACGTGAAAGACATCAGCTTGTCGGGTCAAGGCAAGCAGCGAATTGAATGGGCTGAACGTGAAATGCCTGTTCTTCGACTTATCCGCGAAAGATTTGCCGAAGAGAAGCCACTGAGCGGCGTAAAGCTCGTCGCTTGCGCTCATATCACCACCGAAACTGCAAACCTGGCGCGCGCGCTTCAGGCTGGCGGCGCAGAATCGGTTTTGATTGCGTCCAATCCGCTTTCAACGCAGGACGACGTGGCGGCATCACTTGTCGCTGACTGGGGCATTCCGGTTTACGCAATCAAAGGTGAATCGACCGACACCTACAATCGTCACGTAAGAACAGCGCTCGACTCACATCCGGACATCATCATCGACGATGGCTCGGACGTGGTTGCGACCCTCCTGAAAGAGCGGGCAGGACAGATCAAGGAAATCATCGGCTCAACTGAAGAGACGACCACGGGTATTCAACGCCTCCATGCGATGGAGACCGCAGGCGTGTTGCCCTTCCCTTCGATTGCAGTCAACAACGCGCAGACCAAACACTTCTTCGACAATCGTTATGGCACGGGCCAATCGACACTCGACGGAATTATTCGCGCGACGAACATTCTCCTTGCCGGTCGCACACTCGTAGTTGTCGGTTATGGCTGGTGCGGCAAGGGAGTCGCATTACGTGCGCGTGGCATGGGTGCGAATGTTGTTGTGACGGAAATCGATCCGATTAAAGCCGTCGAAGCAGTGATGGATGGATTCCGCGTGATGCCTATCAGTGAAGCGTCGTCGATTGGCGATATTTTCGTGACTGTCACGGGCAATCGTCACGTGATCGATGGTGAGCATTTTTCGCGAATGAAAGATGGCGCGATCGTTTGCAACAGTGGCCACTTCGATCTCGAGCTGAACCTCGTTGCATTGCGAGAGATGTCAGGGGATCCGTTAACGGTTCGTCCGTTTGTAGAGGAATACAAGGTCAAGTCGAGTGGCCATAGGGTCATGGTGTTGGGAGAAGGCCGGCTAATCAATCTCGCCGCGGCGGAAGGCCATCCCGCAAGCGTGATGGATATGAGCTTTGCGAACCAGGCACTCTCGGTTGAATATCTCGTAAAGAAGAAAGGTCAGTTGACTCCGGGCGTTCACCTGTTGCCTGCGGAAGTTGATACGGAGATCGCAAGCCTCAAGCTTCGCGCGCTCGGCATTTCAATCGACACGCTTACGGCCGAACAACTCGAATACATCTCGAGCTGGGAAACCGGCACTTAGCCACCAGAATTAGTTAGCCACAAAAAGGCACATAAAGCACAAAACAGTTAGTGCTTTATGTGCCTTTTGTATTTGTGTGCCTTTTGTGGTCTAAGTGCGGACTCGTGAGAGGAAGTAGGTACCTGCGGCGGTGAAGATCACGAGTGGAGACCAACCGGCGACAGAGGGACGAAGCAGTCCGTGATTTCCGAGTTGCTGAAAACCGCCTCCAAGAGCCCAGTAGGCAACACCCACCACGACAGCTGCACAGAGAGCGATTACAGTTCCCTTCCTCCCAAACGAAACCGCCAGCGGCATTCCGATCAGGGCCATGATGACGATACCGAATGGACCTGCATACTTTCTTTGCAACGCGACTGCGAGTGACGACACGTCGATGCCACGCTGCTTCGCAGCTTCGAGATAGCCTCGCAGGTCTTTCGCGCTGAGTTGTGAAGGCCTGTCGGTTGTCGGTTTGAATACTGCTGGCGACTCAACGCCCGCGAAGGTTATTTCCGCATCATATTTACGTTCGACACCCATCTCTTTCAACGTAAGGGTTTCAACCTCATTAATCTTGATATGAGTTGGATCTGTCCAGGCTCCACTTTTTCCGCTCACGACCTGCGCCAGATGAACTGCGTCTTCATCAAGCTCGTAAACGGTTGGTTCGATCAGCCGTCCATCCTCACTAAATTCATATGAATAGAAACGGCGTTTCTCAGTAGACGCAAGCCACTGTCGACCGGTGGGCGTCGTCGCGCGTGCTTTATCTCCACGGATGCGTGCGCGCAACCCGTCCTGTCTGAGGTTTGCGCCCGGCATTACATACTCCTGGACCAGCCACGAACCAAATGCCACTACGAGCGCAAAGCAAAAGCCCGGCAACATCAATCGATATACACTCTGACCAGAGGCCCACCACGCGATCGCTTCATGTCTCCTCGCGAGCAATGCGTAAGTGACCAGCACGGTGATCAGCATCGTCGCAGGAAAAAGCTCCACAGTAACGAGCGGCAAAAGGAATAATAGATACCTTGCCATCAGACCGGCACCGGCATTGAAGCGCCAGAGTTCAAACAATGTGAAGATGTTAAAGATCGCCGCGAGGGCCGCAAAGCAAACAACAAAGCTCAGTACAAGTGAACGAAAAAGCGTGGCATCCATCAGACTTGGAAATCCCAGCACCGAGAAGCTGCGGTGTTTTGTCTGGTTCGTTCTGACTGCAGCTGTTGTTTCTTTTGTGCGGCGCGACAGGATCGACATTGAGGATATGAATGGCACTCGTTTGACAAACAAAAACAGGACAGTCAAACCGAGGACAAAGAACGTCGCCAGCCATGGTCCAAGGTATGGCGAGACAGTCCCCAGGCGTGCCATCGATTCACCCAACAATGACAAGAGGTAGTAAACGATTACGACAATCAGCGTCAGCAACACTCCAACGCTGCGCCCGCCTCGTCGTACGCGCAATCCAAGCGTTGCACCCAGAAGCGAAAAAACCAGAGGGGCCAACGACAAGGCGGCTCTGCGGTTGAGAATCCTTAACGCTTCTATCTGTTCTTTTGGGGACCCGGATTCAACTCTGTTACTTAGCTCGCCCCACTCCATCGCATCGGCGTTCGTGTTTCGCTGATTTAATTGCTCCACGATGTTTGCGCGCCCCGTGTTAATCGAGAATCGCAATTGATCCAAACGCTTGACGACATACGATTTCTCGCCGTTATTACCACCAGGGTTATTCGTTTTCGCAGGTTGTTCAGTGCCTCCTTCAGCAGCAACGGGAAACTCAGTCGCAAGCACATCAGTTAAAACCAGCTCCGACCGATCGCCTGCAGAGTCAATTCGTCCGGAACGTGCGGTGTAGACCTCCGTGTGATCTTCACGTTGTGCGAAGATGAAAACTCGTCCCCACGTGCCCTGCTCTTTGTTACCGTCGCGAACGTAGATCACATATCGGGGCAAGGTGCTGAAGGTGCGTGGCTCGACCGGTGAGTCGAGTTTTGACAGTAATCCTTCAAGTGCAATGCGTTCCAGGTCTCTGGCAGCCTGGGGCGCTTCTTTTAAGTGGAGGTAGGTAGTAGCGCCGGTTAATAAGAATCCGACGAGTAGCGCGGGCCAAATCATGGTCCATGAGCCGACACCGGCCGCGCGCATTGCGACAATTTCACTGTCACTTCCCATGCGTGAGAAGCCGATGATTATTCCGGCGAGCGTCGCCAGCGGAATTGAGAAGATGAGCACGCCCGGCAACAACGCGGCTCCGATCGATCCGAGCAATGAAACTGGCAAGTCAGCGTAGATTATGATCTCGGCGAGTCGTGCGGCTTGTTGCGCTAGCAGGACCGCACTGAGCAGTAACAACGAAATGAGAATGTAAGGCGCCATCGCCCCGACGATGTATCGAGGGATGAGAAAGTTCTTGAAGTTAAAGATTTTTGTCAGCAAATCCGATTTTCTTCAAGTAAAACTTTAGATAGGTCTGATCTTGTAAATCTTTATCCGTCAGCTCGCTGGCCTAATGCGTGGCATGCGCTCAAGCACTCGTCCGATAATCTGAAACGTCAGTTCCGCCATCTCTCGCTTCGTTTCCTTCGACACTCCCCTTGCCCCTTCAGCAAACTTCGCCGGCGAAAGTTTTTCTATAGTTCGCAACTGTGTGTGAAGACGTTTTGATACTAGTCCACCTCTTCCACTACTGCATTGCAAGCATCGAAGCGACAAATCCAAACCAAGATAAGCTACTTCTTCATCATTAAACGCTTTATGACAGTTCGCACACGTGCGCAGGTCCGGCAGGAACCCTTCGAGCTTCAACAACCACACCTCAAAGTACCGAAGCACTGCATCCAGATCGTCCGGTGTTTCTGAAGCAGCTTCGAAACACGCGATCGCCATTCGAAACAGATTGTCATTTGCCTGGTGTGGTGGTGAAAAATCGATCAGCAGGTCACCCATGTAAGAGAAACCTGTGAGCATCGTGGCGTTGGACGATAGGTTAAAGCGTGACTTTAAGATCTCGACCTGCCGGAACGACACGAGTTCTCGATTCTCTTTTTCGTAGTAGGTGAGATTGACGAGTGTGAAAGGTTCGAGTGCGGCGCCAAAACGATTCTTCAGTTTTCTACAACCCTTGGCGACTCCTCTTATCAATCCTGCGGACCGGCTCAAACAGACAACAATCTTATCAGCCTCTGCCAGATTGTAACTGCGTAGGATCAGAGCCTCGGTGTCAAATACAGCCATCTCTGTAGCGTCACGGGATGAAGTAGAGAATCCAGCTCAGCACCAGCCCAATCACCATGAACTCAGCAAAGACTTTAAGTCCGTAGATCAACCGCTCGCGCATATCATCTTTCGCCATCGCTCCAAAAATGATTGAAGCAAGAGCCGCAAACAATGCCATTACGAGGAAGTGTCTCAAGGCTTCCTCCCTGCGGCGATATCGAATGCATCAAGCATGTTCAGATAGTTGAGGAGACCGCCTATCAATAGAAAAGTGTTGCCGTATTCGTAGGTGGCGCGTGCTGCTCGCACCGGATCATCGGCGAAGCCGTAATCAATTATCCACGAAACAATATAAAGAGCTCCCTGGCCGAGATTCGCAATCATTGGTGGAACTTGAAGTATTGCCCATGAACCTTCGCTGGTGAAATCGAAGAGATGGCCACCCATCGCAAGACCAACAAAGAAACAGACCCAAACCGCGCCGCCCATCAGGAGCGCGCGAAACCATCTTTTGAGAAGCACATGGCCGAGGCCCGGAATAAACCAGGCTGCCAATCCAGTTAACCATGCAGTGCTGGGTGCTTCTTCGAACTGCAAGCGTTCAGCTTTTACCAAATGAATCCCTCCAATTGCTCGAGTAGATGATTAAGGTTTTACCTCAATAAGAATTCCTGTGCAAAGGCAGTCTTAACGGTTCACATTAGCGGTCGGCCAGCCGACCTTTAACATCTCACGTTAACTCGTTATCGGTAGAGCAGGAACGGCTCACGTAGTTCTTTAAATTCTTTAAGTGGTTTCTCAGCCCACTCTCGAATGGCTTCGAGCTCGGTTCCCTTCTCAAACGCCTCTCTAATCTTTGCGGTTCCGCTGATCACGTCAAATGGATTCTTGTCGTAGACGTATTCGTACGGCGGTACCTTCCAGCGAAACTCATTCGGGTACATGTCATGCGCAAGCTTTGCCATCGCAATGCCCGCGAACCACGGCTCGAATGAAGTTCGATCGAGAACATGGATCTGCACGCCGCCGCATGTTACGCCAGCATGCTTTTGAAAAGTTGGTTGGAAAGCACAGCTTCTAAAGAACACGCCGGGCATTCCGAGTGCGTTTAGTCGATCGGCGTAAGCGTCCGGATCGATGTATGGCGCACCAATTAGTTCGAATGGTCGTGTCGTTCCTCTACCTTCGGAAACCTGCGTGCCTTCAAAGTGGACCGTTCCCGGAAACACTGTTGCGGAGTCGAGTGTTGGCATGTTGGGTGAAGGCAGAACCCACGGAGCATCCGTGTCGTCGTGCCAATGCTCTCGCTGCCAACCACTCATTGGAATCACTTCCAAATCACAGCCGATCTGAAAGTGTTCATTGAACATTCGTGCGAGTTCAGCGACAGTCATGCCGTGCCGAGTCGGTAACGGAAACTGACCTACAAACGACGCGTATTCGGGTTCCAGGATATTGCCCGCGATACTTGCGCCGTTGATTGGATTCGGCCGGTCGCAAACGACGACTTTCTTTCCGAGCCTACCCGCTGCTCGCATGCAGTTAGCGAGGGTGTAAACAAATGTGTAAATGCGGCAGCCAACGTCCTGCATGTCAAACACGAGAACATCGATGTCCTGGAGCATCTCGTCTGTTGGCTCACGAGTTTCGCTGTAGAGCGAATGGACCGGAAGTCCGGTTTTGCGATCGACGCCATGACCGGTCTCGATCATGTTGTCCTGGACGTCGCCGCGAATTCCGTGTTGTGGGCCAAACAGAGCACGCAGTTGGATCTCCTGGTGTTCATGGATCAGATCCGCAGCGTGACGATATGAATGATCGACTGATGCCTGATTGCAGATTAGACCAACGCGCGCGCCTTGCAAGGCCGGATGGCTTTCTTCAAGTAATCTCTCAAGTCCCAGGTCGACGTGTTGGGCTTGTTTCTTCGTGGAGGTTGCATCGCGTTCCAGAGTTAAAGTCATACTTGAATTCTCCTATCTACGACTCTGCGGCTCCTTGCTACGACTTTGCGGCTCCTTGTTGGACACAGTCAGTACCGTCCGCGGTAGCGGGTGGGTGCGCAGCCTTTGGATCTCTCGAGCGCGTCTACGACGTACCATCCGCTACCGTGGACGGTACTGACTGTGTCCAAGTGAGACTGTTGCTTGCCAGACATGAGCCTTAGCCACACATAAACCTTAACCACACAAAACTGATCCGCCATTCACGTTGAGCACTTCCCCCGTGATGTGGTTCGCCCAGTCGCTACACAAGAAGACTATCGCACCTGCGATATCCTCTGGTGTTGCAACTCTACCTAAAGGGATACCTTTGATAATCGACTCGTGTTGAGCGGCGTCTGCAAGCGCATCTGTCGTCATTTCAGTTTCAACCCATCCGGGCGCGACACAGTTAACGTTAATTCCAAACGGTCCCAACTCCGGCGCCAGCGACTTTGTAAAGGAGATCTGACCGCCTTTAGATGCGGCGTAATTGGAAACATTAGCTTCGCCACGCTGCCCTGCTGTCGAACTGACGATGACAATCCGTCCAAATCGTTGTTTCTTCATGATTGGCACCGCGGCACGACAAACCGACCACGTCCCCTTTAAATTAATGTCTAGCGTCTTGTCCCAGAGCTCTTCTGAGATCGACTCTACCGGCGCGCCTTCCCAAATACCCGCATTACAAATCAAAAAGTCGATGCGCCTGAAATGCTCAACTGTTTCTTGAAGTAGCCGTTCAGCTTCGCTCAGCTTTGCAACATCCGCCTGAATCGCAAGAGCTTCTACGTTGTGGCTTTGCGCGAGGTTTACGGTTGCTGATGCCGCAGCTTCATCTTTGACGTAATTGACGACGACGTGAGTGCCGTAAGAAGCGAGCATTGAGACAACGGCTTTTCCGATGCCCCGCGAGCCGCCAGTCACGATCGCGACACGACCCGCGAGCCCGAGATTCCTTATCATCGACGGATTCATGCAGGTGTGGAGACTGAAGCGAGATCTACCTCGCGCGCGTTAGCGGCCTCGTCTACGAAAACTCGGAATAAGCGTTGAGAAAGCAGATCCTTTTCCCAGCCAAGCTCTGGGTGCCATTGCACAGCGAGAATGAACCGATCTGGCCGTGGATCTTCGAGGGCCTCAATGATGCCGTCCGTGGTCCATGCCGTTGCTATTAGATCGGCGCCCAGTGCTTCGATAGCCTGATGATGATGACTGTTGACGACAGCATCTACCGAGCCCGCAATCTCCGACAGCTTACTCGTTTCCAGCATCTTGATCCGGTGAGACGGACGATCACGAGGTGCTCCCTGCTCATGCTTAATGGCGTCAGGGACCTGCGAGCCAATATCCTGAATCAACGATCCTCCGCGAGCAACATTCAGTATCTGCATCCCGTAACAGATCGCGAACAGCGGTATTCCCTTCCTTTCAGCGGCCTCAATGACCAGCAGGTCGGTCTCATCTTTAATTGTTTGCACCGTTCCAAGCGCCGGATGGGGTTGCTGTCCATAACGCAATGGATCGACGTCGGAATCACTACCAGGTAGCAGGATACCGTCGAGTCCATCTACTACTGAGTCAATGTAATCAGCGTTTGGAATCAAACTGATGTGTACCGGGGCGCCGCCGGCGGCCTCAACTGCCTCGCTGTAATGACGTCCCAGGTAGAACCGGTCGGTGGTGTGTTCGATGCGCATCGTGATTCCGATGCGGGGTCTTCTCTGCATCATCGCCCGCTATCATAACGCATCTGGGCTGTAGAAGGTGTCCTTGACTTACCTCGAAACGAGTTCCTATAGTCTCGTTCAAAGAAACATGCAGAAAAAAACAAATAGGGTTCGTAGCACTACCGTGCTGCTCGTCAGGAAGGACGCGAGTGTGGCGCTTGCCGGAGACGGGCAGGTAACGATGGGTGAAACCGTCATGAAAGCCAGCGCCCGGAAGGTGCGGCGTCTTTATAACGATCAGATTGTCGCGGGTTTTGCCGGTGCCACCGGAGACGCTTTCGCGCTTTTGACGCGGTTCGAAAGCAAGCTTGAGCAGTATCACGGCAACCTCGAGAGAGCCGCGATTGAGCTCAGCAAAGAATGGCGTACTGACAAGATTTTGCGCCATCTTGAGGCGCTGTTAGTTGTTGCTGATAAAAAGTCTTCATTTCTTCTGTCCGGTAATGGCGACGTGATCGCGCCTGACGAGGGCGTACTGGCGATTGGATCGGGTGGCTCATACGCATTGGCTGCTGCTCGTGCGCTAATTAAAAACACGGATCTTTCGGCTCGTGACATCGCTGTGGAATCACTTCGCATCGCCGGAGAGATTTGCATTTATTCGAATCAAAACATCATAGTTGAGGAGCTTTAAAGGAAAGCTGTAATACGCAATGGTTATTTATTTGGCTGGTGAAGTAGACGAAGAGGCACAACTCGATGAGATGTCGCCTCGCCAGATCGTGACTGAACTCGATAAACACGTTGTGGGCCAGCGCAACGCGAAACGAGCAGTTGCGATTGCTCTGCGAAATCGTGTGCGAAGGCAGAAGTTGCCGCCCGAAATGGCGGTCGACGTGATGCCAAAGAACATTATCATGATCGGCTCCACAGGCGTCGGTAAGACTGAGATCGCGAGACGCCTCGCTCGCATGTCCAATTCACCGTTTCTGAAGGTTGAAGCTTCGAAGTTTACGGAAGTTGGTTATGTCGGCCGCGACGTCGAAAGTATGATTCGCGATCTAACCGAAATCTCGGTTGAGATGACACGCCAGGACAAAAGCGAAGAGGTCGCTGAAAAGGCGGAGCTGAACGTCGAAGAAAGAATTCTCGACTTACTGCTTCCGCCGCCGCGTTCTGCGTCGAATTTTTACGACTTCGATTCGGACACAACTGAAGAACCATCTACCGAACTCGAAACTTCTACACGCGACGAGCAGTTCCAACGATCGCGCGAAAAGCTTCGCACGCAACTGCGTAGTGGCAAGCTCGACAATCGTTTAGTTGAGCTTGAAGTCAGAGAGAAAAACTTTCCTGTGATCGAGTTGGCTGGCCCACAAGGCGTTGAAGAGATGGGCATCAACATGAAAGACATGTTGGGCAATCTGTTTCAAGGCCGCACAAAGCGACGAAAGATGCGCGTCGACGAGGCAATGGAGTATTTGATGCAGGAAGAAGAAGAACGCCTCATCGATATGGACCAGGTGGCACGCGCAGCGATCGAACGAGTCGAGAATTCGGGAATCATCTTTCTTGACGAGATCGACAAGATTGCCGGACGCGAGTCGGGACATGGTCCAGATGTCTCGCGCGAGGGTGTGCAACGCGACATTCTGCCGATTGTCGAAGGAACTACCGTAAACACTCGTTACGGGATGGTGCGCACAGATCATATTCTCTTCGTTGCTGCAGGTGCGTTTCACGTTTCAAAACCTTCCGACTTGATTCCGGAGCTACAGGGACGTTTTCCGATTCGCGTTGAGCTGGAGTCGCTCACGATTGATGATTTCAAACGCATTCTGACTGAGCCGCGTAACGCGCTCATCAAACAGTAC
>DASTVU010000140.1:0-4295 GCA_035758935.1 Pyrinomonadaceae bacterium
GTACGTCCGATGGGGTCAAAGTTAATCAATAAACGTCCGGTGCCAGAGCTCCAACCCAAGCAATTGAAACACTTGCAGGTTAAAGTCCTCACGGCCCGAAAAATTGGCGTCGAGCACTCGTTTGACCTGATTTGGCCTGAAGATACCCCGCCGGCGCACCGTCTCCTCGGACAACAGGTCGTTGATGAGGGGCCGCAGTGGCCCGCGCAGCCACGACCGGATCGGCGCCCCGAAACCTGCCTTCTTCCGCCACACAACATCCTTCGTCAACACGCCTTCGAGCGCTTTTTTGAGGACGTACTTGCGCTTCAGTCCACGCAGTTTCAGACGTGGTGGCATGCGTGCGGCCATCTCAATCATCTCGCGATTCAGAAACGGCACACGGACTTCAAGATTCGCCGCCATCGACGTCTTGTCGGTCGTTAGGAGGTTAAGGCACGGCAGGAACGTTTTGAGATCGACGTACAAAAGCTGATTCAGTGGCGCTGCGCCTGCAGCACGCGCGAAATATTCACGATGCATCGAGTATGGATCGTATTCATGCGTGATTGAGCGCCACTCATCCGAATACAGTCGCTGCTTCATCTCGTTCGTGAAGTAAGTGCCGTAACCGAGATAGCGATCTTCGAAATCGAGCGCGGCACTGCGTGCAAACTTCTTCGCGTTTCGTAAAGGCGCCGTCAGTTTTCCCGGCAAACCACCAGGAAGAGCGCCGGCAACAGTTTTCATTAGCGGTCGTCGTAGAAGACTCGGTACCGGATCGAACGCAGACGCGATCTTCATCGCCATCTGTCGCGGATAACCCGCAAACACTTCGTCGCCGCCCATGCCTGAAAGCATCACCGTCAAAGTCTCACGCGCCGCGCTCGACTCGAGGTAACTCGGAATCGCCATGTCGATAGGCGGCTCTTCCATGTGGTAGACCAGCTTCGGCAGGAGATCGGCGACGGAAGGCTTCAGCATGATCTCGTGATAGTCAGTCTGCAATTGCTCGTTGACACGACGTGCCCAACGCACGTCGTCAGGAATGATGTCGTAACGAAGATCTTCGCTCTCGATTCCGACCGTGTAGGTGCTGATCCGGCGGCCATTGCTATGTCGCTTCATCATCGCGACGATTCCTGAAGAATCGATGCCGCCGGAAAGAAATGATCCGAGCGGGACGTCGGCGACCATTTCCATCTTCACGACGCGATCGAGTGTGTCGAGTACGCGTTCACGCCACCACGCTTCATTCTTGCCTTCATCGACACGATCGAATGAGACGTCCCACCACTGTGTGAGTTTCAACTCGTCGTTATGAAATTGAAGCAGGTGACCTGGTGGAACAGTCTTGATGTTTGCAAAAAGAGTGTTCGGATCGGGCGACCAGAGAAACGTCAGAAACTGGTGGAGAGATTCCGGATCGAGCTCGGGCTTAATCAATTTCGTAGCAAGAATAGCTTTGATCTCTGAGCCGAAGAGAAATGTCGCAGGCGCATCTTTGCCGGCAGGAATCAACGTGTAATAGAGCGGTTTGATTCCGACGTGATCGCGAACCAGCGTCAACTTGCGTTCTTTGTTGTCCCAAACGACGAAGGCAAACATGCCGTTGAGATGAGTCACGGCATCCCAGCTCCACTCGGAGATGGCAGCCAACAGGACTTCCGCATCGCTGTCGGTTTTGAATTCGTGTCCGAGTGAGCGTAACTGTTCGCGGAGCTCGCGATAGTTGTAGATCTCGCCGTTGAAAGTGAGAACGTAGCGGCGGTTATGCGAGAACATCGGCTCGTGACCACCGGGAGACGTGTCGATGATGGCCAGCCGTCGATGGCCCAGGCACGCTCGTCGTCCGGAAGTATCGATGGGCTCTGAAACCCACGTCCCTGAATCGTCTCGTCCTCGATGCTCAACGCTCGCGAGCATCGGACCCATCAGCCGTTCCGGATCCAACCCAACAATTCCAACGATTCCACACATAAAAAACCATCCACAGATTACACAGAGAATCTATCTGCGTAATCTGTGGATTGCTTCAGACCTCAAAAATTTGTCGCTCGCGGAGAGAATCGAGCACGCGAAATGTGGCGCGGCTTGTCGCCGCCAGGTCATCAATACTAATCAGCGGTGGACCGCCTTCAAGCACGTTCCTACAAACTTGTCGCACTTGCGCCTGCTGACCTTTATCCTGCGCCTTCAACGTGACCTGCTCTTCACGTCCATCTCGGTAAAGTGTCGCGCGTCGAAAGTCATCGAGGACAAAAACCTTTCCACCGCCGAAGATCTCAACGCGTTCCTTTGCCAGTCCTTTATCACCTTCACTGATATAGGCCACAGTGCCATTCGAGCCATCCGCAAATCGCAAAGTGATAAAAACAGAATCCGCATCGACGATCTTGCTGGAGTTGGCACTGATCGATTCCGCAAACACCGAGACTGGTAACGCTCCCGTCAAATACTGCATCAGGTCGATGAAGTGACAGACCTCGCCAATGATCCTGCCGCCTCCCTCCTGCGCGTTCTGCATCCAGTGTTCATTCGGAATGCGGCCGGCATTCACGCGATAAAGCAACGAAAGCGGCGCTTCGCGATTGCTGAAGAACTCTTTGGCGCGCTGCACGAGCGGTGAAAATCGACGGTTGTATCCAACCATCAACTTTGCCGACGACGCCGCAACTGCCTCCAACACTGACTCCAGTTGTTGATCGTTGAGCGCCAATGGTTTCTCAACAAAAACATGCTTGTTTCGCTCGAGCGCACCAAGCGCAAGTTCGGCATGCGTGTCGTTCTTTGTGCCGATCACCACGAGATTGACACTCGGCTCATCGAGCACTTCATCGGCACTGGAAACTGCATACGTAAATCCAAACCTCTTCCCAACATCGTGCGCCGAGATCCCAGTCGCCGTAGCGATCGAACAAAACTCGACTCCTTCGCTCTTGAAATGCGGCAACAACATCGCCGGCACATATCCGCCTGCGCCGATTACTCCCAGCACTATCGACTTCTCTGACTTCCGCACCGGAGCCGCCGCGCCAAGCGAAATTTTGCGCAGCACTGCTGCGTCCGGATCGTAGTTGAGCACGACACCGAGATTCGGCTCCTGCAGGTTTCCGGAAATCAACTGGTACGCGCGATCTGCCTCGGTAATCGGAAAGCGGTGCGTCGTCAGGCGTTCGACGTTGATGCGACCTTCGCCTATCAGTTCGAGAAAACTCTCGATGTTTCGCTTCTCGGTCCAACGCACGTATGGCAGCGGGTAATCCTGGCCTCTCTCTTCGTACTCAGGATCGTACCGGCCTGGTCCATACGACATCGAAATGATGAGTTTGAGCTCGCGGCTGAAAAACGGCGCTCGCGGAATGTCCATGCCGGTCATCCCGACGACGATCACGCGTCCTTTCAAACGCGACACACGCGCAGCTAGCTCGATCGGCTGATTGGAATCAGTGGCGGCAGTAATCAGCACCGCATCGGCACCGTAACCACGCGTCCACGCTTCGATCTCTTTTGCTGTTTCCTCGTTCGAGACGGCAGCCTTATCAGCGCCCAACTCCAACGCCAACGAAACTCGCGACTGGTCCAAATCGAGTCCAAACACGCGGCAACCATTTGCTTTCAGAAGTTGCACAGTGAGCTGTCCTACCAAACCCAATCCGATTACGACAATCGACTCGCCGAGTGTCGGTTCAGCGAGCCGAACTCCCTGCAAAGCGATCGCTCCGAGCGTGCCGTACGCGCCTGACTCAAAACTCACATTCTCCGGAAGACGAACACAAAGATTCTTTGGTACGGACAACACTTCCGCGTGCGAAGCAAACCCAACACCGGCGCACGCCACACGATCGCCGACCTGAAACTCCGTCACATCTTCAGCAACAGCCGCAACAACGCCTGCCGCGCTGTAACCCAACGACTGCGACGCGGCCATTTTGTCGCGCACAGACGCAAACGTGTTCAGTAAACCTTCATTCTTAACTTTCGCGACGACCGCTTTGACAAGATCCGGTCGTTGCCGCGCCTCCTTGACGAGGCCTTTGCTCACCA
The DNA here is from genome assembly GCA_035758935.1 of Pyrinomonadaceae bacterium. Lineage (GTDB taxonomy): Bacteria > Acidobacteriota > Blastocatellia > Pyrinomonadales > Pyrinomonadaceae > PSRF01. The sequence goes on from DASTVU010000140.1 coordinate 4,027, forward strand.
ATTCAACAGCAGCACGCTCCGTCCCAGCGCTAATCAACGACGCCACAGTGCGCACCAACACGCGACCTCGCGTTAGCGCCGGCACCGGCACTTCACCAACAAATGGTCTACCCGTCTTCCTGTTCTGCAACACCTGCTTCATAGAGTATTGGTCTATGCGGTACGTACTGTAGGGGCGGCCCTCCGTGGCCACCCTCGGTTTAAATCGTGTTCGCCAAACTCGAGGCTGTAGATTTCTTGAATCCGTGTCCCAACCACGGGCGGCCACG
>DASTVU010000141.1:0-2999 GCA_035758935.1 Pyrinomonadaceae bacterium
GCTTACGCCGAAGACGGAATCGTGCAACGTGCGATTCGCGCCGTGCGCCAGTCGTCACCAGAAATGATCATCATGGCTGACACGTGCCTGTGTGAATACACGTCGCACGGTCATTGTGGTGTTGTTCGCGAAGGTGACGTCGTCAACGATGAGTCCCTCGAGCTGTTGGCCCAGACGGCGTTAAGCCAGGCCACCGCGGGCGCTGACATCGTTGCACCCTCGGCGATGATGGACGGCCAGGTCGGAGCCATTCGCGAAATTCTCGACCGGGAGGGATTCGAAAACACCGCGATCATGGCCTATGCAGTGAAGTACGCTTCCGGTTTTTACGGACCATTTAGAGAAGCCGCGCAGAGTACACCGGAGTTTGGCGATCGTCGCGCATATCAGATGGATCCACCAAACGCTCGCGAAGCGATGCGCGAGGCTGAGCTCGACTACTCGGAAGGCGCCGACATCCTGATGGTTAAGCCTGCCACAGTTTATCTCGACGTGCTGCGCATGGTCCGCGAGCGTTTCGACGTTCCAATCGCGGCATATCACGTGTCGGGCGAGTATGCATTGATCAAAGCGGCCGCTCAGAAAGGTTGGATCGACGAGGAACGCGTCATGATGGAAACCCTCACCAGCATCAAGCGCGCCGGCGCCGACATCATCCTGACCTACTACGCCCGCGAGGCCATCAAAGTCCTAAGCAAGTAATCCGTGTTGAAAATCCGCGCAAATCTGTGGCTCCTTTTTCTTCTGGTTTCAACTGCCTTCTCCCAAACACCAAACTGCGGTTGTGAACAGAAGCCTCAACTCACCGTTCTCGCAGTGATCAATGGCGTCAAGATCAGGCTGCAGGATTTGAATATCGACACCCGAACTCAGGTCAGCATCGCACAGGAGACTGTCATCACAGCACGTGCGCAGGAACTAAATCGGCAGATCAACCAGATGCTGCTCGACGCAGAAGCAAAGAGGCGCGGACTTACCAATTCTGTACTTCTCGTGCTTGAAGTCAAAGCCAGAGTGCCTGAACCGACAGAAGCAGAGGCCCGTGCATTTTATGAGCAGAACAAGAGTCGCATTCGTGGGAGTTTTAATAGTGTAAAGAAAGACATCATCGCGCAGTTGTATAGTGAACGAATGAACGTGCGTGCTACTCAATACGCAAACGCGTTGCGAGCGGGCGCACAAATCACGATGTCGAACCTGCAAGTGACACCGCCGGAAAACGAGGCGGACCTGTCGCGCGTGTTTGCTACCGTCAATGGGGTAAACATCACTTCACAAGATATCGAGAAGAGTCTGCTTCCGCTGATCTTCATGGTTCAGGAACAGGTCTACAGGCTTCGTAAACGCGACCTGGATATCAGAATCAACGATCTGCTGCTCGAGCAGGAGGCAAAACGACTCGGAACAACTCCGAAGGCGTTGATCGATCTCAACGTCAGGACCAAAGTGCCGATCGTCAGCGAAGAGCAGGCGCGCACTTATTACAAGGAACAAAAGGCTCTCTTCTCGGGCAAATTCTCCGAGCACAAGCTTCAGATCATGCAATTTCTACAGGAACAGGGAGCGCAAAAGTGGTTTGTGGCATACGCGGAAGAACTAAGGAAAGGGGCGGCGGTCCAGATCTACCTAACCGCGCCAACCCAGCCGGACCTTAGACAGCTCTGTTGCAACCCTGTAGACTAAGCCCGCTTCTAAGGTCAGACCGCTGGAGAAAATCGCATGAAGATGCTCCCCGGCTTTCAGCGAAAACGCCGTAGAAGAGGCTTTCTTGCGGCCTCGAGCCTGCTCCTGTTGTTCGCCACGCAGACGGTTGCACAGTCAGGCCGGCGCGCTCCGAAGCCTGCCGAGCCGCCCGTCAGCACGCCTAAAACCGATTCTGAAGCTTCGAAAAATGGTGCAAGAGAATTAAAGCAAAGGGTTTCCCTGCTCGTCGGCCTCGAGCCATCTTCGAAACACCTGCTCAGCGAGGACGCCATCTTCGCAAACTTCCTCAAACACCTCGATGAGTTTAAGAACGTCAGTTATACATCGTTGGGCGACATCAAACGCGATCGCGCTGTGAAGCGTGCGAAGAACGAGACTGACTCCGTAGTTGTGTTGCTCCAGTTTGATGTCGACGAATTTCAGAATGGGACTCTGATTCTGAACTCACCCGATCTGGAAGTTCATGTCTACATATTTGAACCCAGGACGGGACAGAAGAAGTTTGAAGGACAGGTTTATTACAAAGCGGTGGGCGGTCCAATGTTGAAGAAAGATAACTGGCCCACCGGCACGCCGATCAGGATCACCACGGAAGCCGTCGGCATCGAGGCCGCAGAACAGGTCCGCGACTGGCTTTTGGTGCAAGACATTCAAAAGAAGAATTAGCCACGGATAACACGGATTCTCACTGATAAGTCTTTATCCGTGTTCATCCGCGTTCATCTGTGGCCGATTTCATCCAACGCCTTGCCTAACCGTTCGAGTCCCTCTTCAAGCATAGCCGTCTCGCTTGTGATCCCAACCCGAAAGTGCGCAGGCATCTCGAAGAACTTTCCGGGCACGACTGAAGTCTCATACTTCTCCCGCAACAACCGGCAAAGCTCTTCCGAACTTTCCCGACGCACACGCGGAAACATCACCGTCCCAAACTGAGGTCTGACGACCTCCAAATCCTCGCGTGTATCGAGAAACTCGTCGAGTAGTTGACGATTCCGATCGAGTAACTGCTTCGCTCGTGCGCCGATTTCTTCGAGCTGTTGCAGCGCGACGACGCTCAGTCGCTCGCCCGAGTGCACTGGAGTTGAGGCAAATAGATCGTTGAGCAGCCACATCCGTTTGGCGAGTTCCGGTTCAGCCAGAATCCAACCACATCGAAGCCCGCTTAGTCCGAACGCTTTCGTCAAACTGCTCGTCACTACGAATTCGTTTCCGAAATGAAAACTTGTGCGCGGCGATTCTTCGAACAATGTTTCCATGTAGACTTCGTCGATAAGCACGCGCGCACCAACTTTGCG